>CAYLMS010000030.1:0-10980 GCA_964384455.1 uncultured Microbacterium sp.
TCAGGTCATGCCGGTGTCCGGCGGCTCGGCGATCAGCGGGTACAACGCGACATCCGGCGGATCGGCATGCCCGGCGGCGGTCGGCATCCCCGCCGAGATCGCCGGGACGCCGATCGTCGCGATCGGCGCCGATGCCTTCGCGGGCCTGACGGCGATCACGAGTGTGCGCATCCCTTCGTCCGTGCTCTCCATCGGCGCGCGCGCGTTCCAGCGGTCGGGAGTGTCGACCGCGGAGCTGCCGCAAGGGCTGCAGAGCATCGGCGACTCCGCGTTCCAGCTCTCGGCCCTGACCACCGTCGCGATCCCTGACTCGGTGACGAGCCTCGGTCAGTTCGCGTTCAATGGAGCCCAGCTCACGTCGTTCACCCTCGGCACCGGCATCACGACCATCCCGGTGGCAGTGTTCGGGTCGAACCACCTGACGAACGTGACCATCCCCGGCTGGGTGACCGGCATCGACACCTCCGCGTTCGTCGGCAACGACATCACCAGCCTCACCTTCACGCCAGGCTCCCTGCAACACATTGGCGACACCGCGTTCGGCATGAACGCGCTCACCTCGGTCTCGATCCCCGCCGGAGTGACGGATATCGGGGTCGCCACGTTCGCGATCAACAACCTCTCGACCCTGAGCCTGCCTGACACGCTGACCTCGATCGGGGTCTCCGCGTTCGTCTACAACAAGCTCACCGCGGTCACCATCCCCGACTCGGTGGTGAGCCTCGGTGCTACGGTGTTCAGCTACAACCCGCTCGTGTCGCTCACGGTCGGAAGCCCCGGCTACACCGGTGCCCCCCACCTGGCGATCCCCGCGGACGAGTTCGACGGCGCAGTCCTGCACGACTACTCCCATCCGCCGTCGAACCTGCTGACCGACAGCGGACTGACCTCGCTCACCCTTGGCCCGGTGGTCAGTTCCATCGGCGACCGCGCCTTCACGACGAACCGGCTCACCGATGTCACCGTGCCCGGTTCCGTCTCCACCGTCGGCGCCTTCGCGTTCTACGACAACCTGCTCACCACCGTCGGTCTCGGCGCGGGCGTGCGCACGGTCGGCGACAGCGCGTTCGGTGCCAACCCGCTCCAGGTGGTGCGGGTGGGCGGGAATCCCACCCTGCCGAACACCGCGCTCGAACCGGCCTACGGCACCCGGCAGAGCCAGGCGAACGCAGCGAACCTCCCGCAGTGGGTGCACGACAATGCGCGCGTCGTGCAGCTGTTCGCCGCCGACCCAGGCTTCATCGCCGCACACGCGCCCGGCGCGGTGGACCGCACCGCCGGCAGTGGCGTGCCCCCGGCATGGGCATGGGTGCTGAATCCGTCGGCGATCACGGTGCGCGCGGTGGACGCCGCGACCGGAGGTGACCTTGCGCCGCCCGTGCAGGTCGCCGCAGGCGCCCACGTGTCCGACTGGCTGCTGTCTTCGAACCCGTCCGGCGACCTTGGCGCGTACTACGTCGCCGGGCAGTCGTTCACCCCGACCGTGACCAGCATCCCTGGCTTCACGTCGCCGCACACCGCACCTGCGGTGCTCGTGGCGGGGCCTAACGCGATCACCCTCGCCTACACCGCGATCGCTGCACCGGCACCCCCCGCGACCGGGCCCGCTGCGCCGGCGCTGGGCGCACCGCAGAACACGGGCTCGGACGGTGCCATCGCAGCCGACGTGTTCAGCCTCGCCGTAGCAGCGGCGATGCTCGCCTTCACCGGTGCGGTTCTGATGTGGGCGTGGATTCTCGTTCGGGATGCGCGCAGGCGACGACTGGGCTGACCGTATCCGGGATCACGTGCCCCTGCGGCGGACGTGCCCGCGCGCCGGCGCCGGCGCCGTGCGGTCACAGGTCGGGCAGCGCCAACTCCGCACAACCTGTCACGGTGCGGGCGTAGTCGAGAATGAGGCGGCGCGCGCGCTCGGGGGGAGTGGAGCGGTTGCCGCCGATGATGTGCAGGCCGTAGGCATCCTCCAGCGCCACGAGGTTCTGCGCAAGGTCGACGATGGGGCCGGTGAGGTGGAAGTGGCCCTGGGCCACACCGAGTTGCAGGGCGGCGAAGTACAGCGCCACCTGCCGGTCGAACAGGGCCTGAGTGATGATGTCGAACGAGCCCGTGCGGCGGTAGATGCCGATGTCGTACATGGCCGTGACCAAGGCGTCGCTCTCGTCGACGGGCAACCCTGTCGCGATCATGCCGGTGAGCTGATCGCGGGCGTCGGTCGTCCCCGCCAGGGCGTCGAGCCGCGTCGCATAGAAGCGGTCGCAGGCCCAGGCGAACACGTCGTGGATCAATTGCTCGATGTCGCTGAAGTGGTAGTGCACGGTGCCGGTCGACACCCCCGCACGAGCGGCCACGTCCTGCACGCGGAGGTTGCCGATCCCGCGATCGCGGATCGCGTCGAGCGTTGCCAGCAGCAGTTGATCGCGCCGCTCGGGCTGGGCCATCGCGTTCGCCATCGGGCTATTCTCGCAGGTCGACGTTCCCGCCGGGAAGCAGTGGCGTGCGGAGTGTCTGACCCGCTGATCAGGATGCGACGATCTGTCGACGCGCGTGATTGACAGGCTTCGAGCATTTCGATTGACTGGCGAGTCAATTGTATGACTCTTTCGACGATGAGGAGATGGCAGTGACCGAAGGACTCGATGGGGAGCTTCTCGAAGCTGCGGAGGCACGCGGGGCGAAAGTTCCGGGAACGGTGCCCGACACGGCCAAATATGCGCAACAGCTGTCGCGCGGGCTGACCTTCAAGGAGAACATCCTGATCACGCTGTCGGCGGTGACGCCGGCGTCGAGCGTGTTCATCATCGTGCCGGCCGTGATCAACGGCATCGGCGGCGCGTCGGCGCTCGCGTTCGTGATCGCCGGCGTCGTCGGCATCTTCGTGGCATTGTGCTACGCCGAGCTCTCGAGCGCCTTCCCGATCACCGGCGGTGAGTACGCCTTCGTCGCACGCACGCTCGGCAAACCGTGGGGCTTCGGACTGTTCCTCATGAACCTCGTGAGCGGAGTGCTCATCATCGGGGTCATCGCATCGGGCGCGGGCCAATACCTGGGCGTGCTCTCCAGCGCTCTGGGCGGCGGGTGGGTCGGCATCGTCGTCATCCTCGTGACCACCGTGATCGCCTGCTTCGGCATCCGCACCAACGCACTCGTCACGGGCATCTTCCTGCTGCTGGAGATCGCTGCGCTCGTGGTGCTGACCCTCGTGGGCTTCCTGCACGTCAGCCAGCCGATCTCGGTGCTGTGGACGGCGACGACCAGCGGTCCCGGCGGCATTCTCGTGCCGGCGGCGGCGGGGCTCATCGTGTCGTACACGTCGACCGCGCTGTTCGCCTTCAACGGCTACGGCGCCGCGGTCTACTACGCGGAGGAGACCAAGAACGCCCGCTCCACGATCGGGCGCGCCATCCTGTGGTCGCTCGCGATCGCCGTGCTGGCCGAGACGATCCCGCTGATCGCCGTGCTGCTCGGCACCGACAACCTGGCCAAGCTGGTGGCGTCGCCGTCGCCGATGACCGAGTTCCTCACCCAGCGCGCCGGCTCGACGGTCAACACCCTGGTGAGCGTGGGAATCGCGATCGCCGTGATCAACGCAGTGCTGGCGATCATGCTGCAGTTCGCACGCACGCTGTTCTCGTCGGCGCGCGACCGGTCATGGCCCGACGCGGTCAACCGTTGGCTCGGCAGCGTCAACCCGAAGCTGCGCACACCGGTCGTCGCGACCATCGTCGTGGGCATCGTCGCGGCGCTGTGCCTGTGGCTCGTGCCCTTCACGGTGCTGCTGGTGGCCACGAGCGCGGGCATCGTGATCCTGTACGCGCTGGTCGGGATCGCCGCGTTCGTCGGCCGCATCAACCACACGACGGATGCCGCCGAGTACCGCATGCGGTGGTGGCCCGCGGCACCGATCCTCATGACGCTGGCGACCCTTGTGATCCTGGTGATGAGCATCATCGCGGACTGGGTGCCGGTCGCGGTGGCCGTCGGCATCTTCGCGCTCGGTGTGGTCTATTACGCCCTCTACCTGCGCGGCAAGCCCGATCGCTGGACGCTGCCCGCTCCGGCCGATGTGGAGCTGGAAGAAGAGGCGGTATGACGCGCGCGTGACCCTCTGTGTCGACCCCGGGACGGCCGCTGGCCGCCCCGGGCGGCGCCGTTGACGGCGCTGCGCGTTCGGCTCGCAGGAGGATCGGTGTGGTCGGGCCCGTATAGCCGGCGCGCAGCGCCGTGCGCCTGCGACACGAACGGCCCGCGCGCGTAGCCGGCCGGCCCCGCCGCCGGTGGCGCGGGTGGCGGGCGCTGGCGACAATGGAGAGGTGGAGCAGCGGATCGACCGCACCCGCTTGGCAGACGGCACCGAGATCGCCTATGCGGTCTCGGGCACGGGCCCGGTGCTGCTGTTCCTCCCCGGCTGGGTGTCGCACGCCGAACTCGACTGGGCGCTCACCCCGCAGCGACGATTCTTCGAAGCGCTCGCTCCCGGGCGCACGCTCGTGCGCTACGACCGCCCGGGCTGCGGACTGTCGGCGCCCGCGCCCGACGGTGCCGACGTCGCCGAGCTCGAGTTGCAGGTCATCGATGCAGTGCTGCAGGCGGTGGGCGCCGAAGTCGCCGACCTCGTCGGCATGTCGCTGTCGGCGATCATCGCGCTGCGCTGGGCCGCGCAGCATCCGACTCGGATACGCCGGCTGGTGCTGTACGGGGGCTGGGTCGATGGTGACCGTCTGGGCGATCCGTCGATCCGCCGCCACGTGCTCGAGCTCGTCGGCGCGCACTGGGGGTTCGGGTCGCAGATCCTCACCGACATCTTCGCGCCCGACGCGGATGCCGCGTTCCGCACCGCCTTCGCGACGCTGCAGCGCGCGGCGGCCAGCGCTGCGACCGCGCATCGCATTCTGGCCGCTGCCTACGCGCTGAACGCATCGGCCGACATCGGCGCGGTGACCGCTCCGACGCTCGTCATCCACCGGCGCGACGACCACGCGGTGCCACTGGCCGAAGGACGGCGACTGGCGCAGAGCATCCCGGGCGCCGAGCTGACGGTGCTGGCCGGCAGCGCCCACATCCCCTACGTCGGCGATGCCGACAGCGTGGTCGATGCCATGCGTCACGGCCTCGGGCTCCCGCGCTCGGCCGTGCGCTTCGCGCCGCGGCTCACCGCGCGTCAGCTCGAGGTGGCGGCGCTCGTCGCCGAAGGACTGCCGAACCGGCTGATCGCCGAGCAGCTCGTGCTCACGGAGCGGTCGGTCGAGTCCCATGTCGATCGCATCCGGGAACGGCTCGGCCTGCGCTCGCGCGCGCAGCTCGCCGCCTGGTACGCCACCGCCGGCCGCTGAAGTGGCGTGTTTCCACGGCTGACAGCCACGGCGCGGCTGGGGAGGATCGAGGCAGGCCAGGCAGGCGGCCGGCCGACTGAGGCGGTGGATCGTGAACGATGCGGTGCTGGAGACCGACTATCTGATCGTGGGCGCCGGTGCGGTCGGGTTGGCGGTCGCCGATGTGCTGGCCGCCGAGACGGATGCCTCGATGGTGATCGTCGACGGTCACGCGGGCCCGGGCGGGCACTGGAACGACGCGTATCCGTTCGTGCGGCTGCATCAGCCGTCGGCCAACTACGGCGTCAACTCCCGCGCGCTCGGCGACGACACGCGTCGGGATGCCTCGCCGCTCAACTCCGGCAACTGCGAGCGCGCCTCCGCCGCAGAGATCGTCGCGTACTACGAGCGGCTGATGGCCGACCTGGTCGCCACCGGCCGGGTCGCCTATCTCCCGGCCAGCCGGTACGTCGGCGATCTCGCGCACCGGCACCGGGTCGAGTCGCTGCTCGGCGCGCCGCCCCGCGAGGTGCGCGTGTGGCGCCGTGTGGTCGACGCGACCTATATGCACACCGAGGTACCGGCCACCCACCGGCGCAGGTTCGAGGTGGCACGGGGGGTGCGCTGCCTGCCGCCGCACCTGCTGCCCGGTGCCGACACGGCTCCGGAGGGTTACGTCGTGATCGGCGGCGGCAAGACCGGCGTCGACACGTGCCTGTGGCTGCTCGAGGGCGGGGTGCCTGCCGACCGCATCTGGTGGATAGTGCCGCGTGACTCCTGGTCTCAGAACCGCGCGAATCTGCAGCCCATCGGCGAGTTCGGCACGGCCGCGCTCGAGTCGCAGACCGTGCAGGCCGAGGTCGCTGCGGCTGCGGCATCGGTCGATGAGCTGTTCGAGGCGATGGAGTCGAGCCGCCAGCTGCTGCGCATCGACCCGCGTGTGACGCCGAGGATGCTGCACGGCGCCATCGTGTCGGTCGATGAGTTGCGCATGCTGCAGACGATCACCCACGTGATCAGGCTCGGGCGGGTGCGCCGGATCGAACGCGACCGCATCGTGCTGGCCGCCGGCGACGTGGCCTCGACCCCTGGCCGGCTATACGTCGACTGCTCCGCGCTCGGTGCGCCGAAGCGGCCGACGACGCCGATCTTCACGGCGACGACGATCACGCCGCAGATGGTGCGGATGCTGCAGCCGGTGTTCAGTGCCGCGATGGTCGCACACGTGGAGGCCGTGATCGACGGCGACGACGCCAAGAACGGGCTGTGCCGGCCGATCCCGATGTCGGATGACCCGGCCGATTGGATCACGCTCACCCTGTTGAACGTCGCGAACCAGCACGGGTGGCGGGGCCATCCGCTCGTGCGCGACTGGCTGCTCGAGTCGCGGCTCGACCGCTACTCGCGGCTCACGCACGACGTGCGCCCCGACGACACCGCGCGGCTCGAGCTGCTGCGTCGCTACCGGCAGGCGATCGAGCCGGCGGTCGCGAACCTGCGGATGCTGAGCGCTCGTACGCCTGGGCCGCGGCTGGCCGTGCCCGCCTGAGACGGAGGTTCAGGCGTCGCCGCGCCTGCCCTCCAACTCCTCGAGGATGCGTCGCTGGTTGTCGAGGATCTTCATCTGCTGGTCCTGCAGATTCGCCAGGTAGGTCAGCGTCTTGTGATCGGCGTCGGCCTTGGCATCCTGCTGCGCCTGGATGACGTTCTGGCCCACCATGATCACCGGCAGCAGCACCAGCTGCAGGAAGTTCTGCGAGATCCACGCGATCAGCAGGATCATGCTGGGCGCGATGATCCAGTCGGGGAAGGCGCCCTTCAGCCCCGGGTCCATGGCGACGAGGATCGCGGGCAGCGACAGCAGCGACAGCACCGCGAACAGATATGCGCTCCACATCGACCCGACGCTGTTGGTGATCTTCAGCGCCAGGGCGTTGTTGAAGCGCTTGACGCGGCCGCCTTGCGGCTGCCGCAGCTGCTTGGGATGCACCACGTGCTCGTTCGCGGCGGCCACGTGGGGGGCGGGATGCTGCACATCGGTCACCGCCGAATCATACGGCCGCACGCCCGCCGGCCGCGACGACGACGCGGCAGAAGTGAGCCCCCCGGATCGTCGGGTTCGCCGGTGCTGCACCCGCACCGGTTCGGCTCGCAGGAGAATCGTGTCCGGCCCGGTGCCGGCGAGCCCCGCGCTCGAGGATGTCCTGCGAGCTGCGCGCGCCGCGGTCAGTGCCGTCGGTCGAGCAGTTCGCGCAGTCGGGCGGCCTCGGCCGCTGGCATCGGGTAGGTGTGCTCGGGCGCCGGGTAGCGGCGGTCGCGCACCTCGGCGGCATACTCGGCCACCCCGGCGACCATCGCCTCGCGCAGCTGCGCGAACTGCTTGACGAACCGTGCCGGCCGGCCGTCGCCCAGGCCGAGCAGATCGTGAAACACGAGCACCTGGCCGTCGGTGGCCGGCCCGGCGCCGATGCCGATCACGGGGATGTGCATCTGCGGCATGAGCGCCTCGCTGACCTCGGCGGGGATCGCCTCGAAGACCACGGCGAAGCAGCCGGCAGCCTGCAGCGCGAGCGCGGCCTCGTACACGGCGACTGCCTCCTCGGCCGTGCGCCCCTGGGCGCGGTAGCCGCCGAGCGTCGCGGCGGTCTGCGGGGTGAGCCCGACGTGTCCCATCACCGGGATGCCGGCGGCGACGATCGCCCGCGCGCGCGCGACCGAGGTGCCGCCGCGCTCGATCTTCACGGCATCGCAGCGCGTCTCCTTCAGGAACCGCTGAGCAGTCGCCACCGCCTGCTCGTCGGATGCCTCGTAGGAGCCGAACGGCAGATCGGCCACCAGGAGCGGCGTGGTCAGCCCGCGGCGCACGGCGCCGGTGAGCATGAGCATCTCCTCGACCGACACCGGGATGGTGCTCTCGTAGCCGAGCACCGTCATGCCGCCGGAGTCACCCACCAGCACGACGTCGACCCCGGCGGCCTCGGCGACCCGCGCCCCGGGGTGGTCGTAGGCCGTGACCACGACGATGGGCTCGCCGGCGCTCTTCTTGCGCGCCAGTTCGGCGAAGGTGATCTGCTGCTCGGTCATGGTGCCTCCAGGATGCTGTTGTCGATCAGCCGTGCGGAGCCCACGCGGGCCGCGACCGCGAGCAGAGCGGGGCCGGCCACCCGGTCGGCTTCGCTGAGGTCGTCGGGATGGCGCAGCTCGAGGTATTCGGGCACGATGCCCGCGGCATCCAGCACCGCGCGTGCGGCGGCCAGCACCGCGGCACCGTCGCGCGCCCCGGCGGCCACCGCCGACTCCGCGGCGACCAGCGCACGGTGCAGCGCCGTCGCCCGCTCGCGGGACTCGGGATCGAGGTAGCGGTTGCGCGAACTCATCGCCAGGCCATCCGGCTCGCGCACGATCGGGCACGCCACCACCCGCACATCCAGGTCGAGATCGCGCACGAGCCGACGCACCACCGCGACCTGCTGCGCGTCCTTCTGACCGAAATAGGCGGCGTCGGGGCGTGCCATGGCGAAGAGCTTCGCGACCACCGTGGCCACGCCGTCGAAATGCGCCCGGCCGCGCACGGCGCCGCAGAGCATCTCGGTCACGCCTGCGACGTGGATCGTGGTGGCGAATCCGGCCGGGTAGACCTCCTCGACGGCGGGGGCGAACAGGATGTCGGCGCCTGCATCGTCGGCGAGTGCCGCATCGGCCGCCTCGGTGCGCGGGTAGACGGCAAGATCCTCGCCCGCACCGAACTGGGTCGGATTGACGAACAGTGAGACGACGACGAGATCGTTCTCGGCACGCGCGCGCCGGATCAGCGACAGGTGGCCCTCGTGCAGCGCGCCCATCGTGGGCACCAGGCCGATGCGGCCATGCACCGCGCGGCGCGCGCCGGTGGCCACGCGCAGTTCGCCGACGGTGCGCAGGATCCTCATCGCGCCGACTCCTGCGCGGCGAGCGCCCTGGTCTGCTCTGTGAGCACATCGAACAGCGGCACCAGGTCGGCGGCGGCCGTCGCCAGCGCGGCGCGCTGCCGGGCGACGGTGGCGTCGTCGCCGCGCCGCACCGGACCGGTGAGCGCGGTGCCCGCGCCGAGCGCGATCCAGTTGTCCACCGTGGTGCGCACGAGCGGCGCGAGCAGTGCGCGCGCATCGGGCAGTCCGGCCGTCGCCGCGAGCCGCTCCGCCGCGCCGAGCAGGGTCAGCAGGTAGTTCGAGGCCACCGAGGCGGCTGCGTGATACGCGCCGCGATCGGCGTCGGCCAGCGCGAAAGGCGTCGCGCCCAGCCGACGCGCCAGCGCGCGGGCGACCTCGAGCGCTTCTGCCGTGCGCCCGGACACCGCGCAGCCGATACCGTCGAAAGCATCGAGGACCTCGCCGCCGGTGAAGGTCTGCAGCGGATGCCACGCGAAGTCGGCTCCGGAACCGGCCAGCGGGGTCGCGCCGGAGGTGTGCCCGACGAACCGAGCCGCGGTGGCTGCCGCGGTCGCGGCCGTCGCCGCGACCGCGGCGTCAGGCACGCACAGCAGCACGATGTCGGCCTCGGCGACTGGCTCGCCGCGGCCGGTCGGCCCGAGCACTCGGGCGCCGGTCGCACGCAGCGCGCGCGCGAGCGCTGTGCCCAGCCGCCCCGCACCGACGATGCCGATCGCGCTCGAGTCGAGCAGCGCGTCCGCCGCCGAAGCCGCGGGTGCAGGGCCGTCGTCGGGCATGACAACTCCGATGCGTCGAAAGGGGGACTGGGACGAGGATAGTCCAGTCCTGGGGTGCCCCGGCCCGGCCTGACCCGGGCCGGGCCCGGCGCGGCCCGGGTCAGGCCACTCGGGAGGTCACTCCGGAGGCCCCGCCGTGGCGGTCCCGCCGGGGCGGTTCGGCAGTGCGCTTGCGCAACTACTTGCCGATTAGGAAAGTAGTTGCTATGCTGTCGGAATGAGCGATGATGAACCCCTTCCCGAATCCTTCGATGCTGCGCAGGCGCGCGAGTGGCTGGCACGCGCCGACGCGGTCGGCGCCGCGGCCGCGGCATCCGCCTCGTGGCCGGCTGTCGCGGCCCTGCTGGGGCTCGGCGCCGCCACCTCGATGGGCACCATGGCAATGGCCTTGACGACGGGCGCGGCCTACCTCGCCTGCATGCTCGCGATGTTCGTGTGGCTCGGGGTGTCGCTGGCGTGCGTGATCGGGTTCGGGCGGTCGCACAAGCTGGGCTTCCGCCGCCGGTGGGGCGGCTACATCGCGCTCTGGGCGGCCGCCTATGCCGTTGCGATCGCCATCGCGACCTCGCCGCAGGGCCGCGGCGTCGTGGGCGCCTGCGCCGCGGCGGCACTGATCCTGGTCGTCACGGTCGGCTGCGCGTGGCGCGAGGCGCGCGCATGACCACCGTGCCCGGCGAGCCCGCGTGGCAGCGGCTCGTGCCGCAGTTCGCGCACCCGCTGCGCTTCTCGATCATCGCCGCGCTGGCGGGCGCCGACAGCCTGGACTTCCGCGACCTCCGCAACGGCGTGCAGACCTCCGATTCCACCCTGAGCAAGCAGCTCAAGGTGCTCGAGGACGCCGGCCTCATCGCGATCCGCAAGTCGTTCGTCGGAAAGTACCCGCGCACCTCGGCGCGACTCAGCGACGCCGGCCGCACCGCCTGGCGCACGCACCTGCAGGCGCTGCGCGAGATCGCCGGCTCGCCC
>CAYLMS010000031.1:0-2756 GCA_964384455.1 uncultured Microbacterium sp.
GCGACCGGGTGAGGGCTGGGCGACCGGGTGAGGGCTGGGCGACCGGGTGAGGGCTCGGCGGCCGGCCGGGGCGGCTCAGCGACCGGGTGAGGGTGCAGGGCCGGTGCTGGAGCGCACGACGAGTCGCGCGGGCACGGCCTCGGAGCGCGGTGCCGCGGCTCCCTCGATGCCCGCCACGAGCACCGCGACCGCGCGCTCCCCCAACGCATCGAAGTCCTGCCTCACCGTGGTCAGCGGCGGCAAGAACTGCGCCGCATCCGCCACGTCGTCGAACCCGACCACGCTCACGTCGCCGGGCACCGCGCGCCCGGCGTCCGCCAGTGCGCGCAGCAGCCCGAGCGCCATCTGATCGTTGGCGACGAACACCGCGGTGACCGAGGGGTCGGCCACGAGCACCGTGCCGGCCTGATAGCCGGATGCGGCCGACCAGTCGCCGCGCCGCGGGGGCGCGGCATCCGCACCGGTTGCGGCGAGCGCCTGCCGCCAGCCGCGCTCGCGTTCGGCGGCGGCGAACGAGTCGGCAGGCCCCGCGAGGTGGTGCACCGTACGGTGGCCCAGCGCGAGCAGGTGCGCGACAGCGGTCTCGGCACCCTCGGCGTGAGCGGTCTGCACGACGTCGAAACGGCGATCGTCGCCGGAGTCGACCACGACGAGCCGCAGTCCGGCGGGCACTGCGGGCACGGCGGCATCCTGCACCAACCGGGTCGCCTCGTTCAGCACGATGGCGCCGTCGACACCCTGGTCACGCAGGCGCGCGAAGCCGGCGTCGATGTCGAACCGCGCCCCCAGCGTGACCACCACGAGGGCGTAGCCGCGCGCGGCCGACGCATCGGCGACCGCCTGCAGCATGCGCGAGTTGCCGAACGACGCGAGCGAGGATGCCACCAGCCCGAGCGTCTGCGTGCGGCCGGTGCGCAGCGCGCGCGCGGCGCGGTGCGGCCGATAGCCGAGCCGGTCCATCGCCTGCTCGACACGACGGCGCGTCTCGGGGTCGACCCGGGGGCTGGCATTGACCACGCGCGACACGGTCTGTCCCGAGACGCGCGCGAGCCTGGCCACGTCCGCCATGGAGACGCGGCGGGCGCCCGCGGCGTGCGCGGCACGGACGCTGCGGGCACCACCCTCGCGCGACCCCTCGGTGTAGGCCTGCTCGAGGCGCGCGAACGCCGCCATGTCAGCATCGTCGATCGTCATCGCACCTCCGCTCCGGTGTGCGCCGCGACCGCGACCGCGACCGCCACCGCCACTGCCACTCACCACTGCCTGCCGTGCACTTCCGCAGGTGTGTTGACGTTACCATGGCTCGCTTGCTACCGTGTTGACGTGAACACACCTGCGAGCGTGCCCGGCCCAGGCCCAGGCCCAGGCCCAGGCCCCGGCCCCGGCGCAGGCCCCGCCCCCGGCGCAGGCCCCGCCCCCGGCGCAGGCCCCGCCCCCGGCGCCGCCGCCGAGGGCGCAGCCCAGCCTGGCGCAGCCGCGCAGCCGGCGCACGCCGACCGGCCCGAACTGCTCGGTGCCGGCGTCACCAAGCGCGCGACCCGGCTCGCCGACGGGCGCGAGCTGATCTACTACGACGATCCGGACACCACGCTCGGCGCCGACCGCGCAGTCGATGCGCGCGTGCTCGATCCGCGCGGCGAGACCGCCTCGATGCGCCTCGACGTGCTCACCGGCGACTGGGTCACGGTCGCCGCCGCGCGGCAGAATCGCGCCTTCCTGCCGCCCGCCGAAGCCGATCCGCTCGCGCCGCAGAGCGCGACGAACCCCAGCGAGATCCCCGACAGCTACGACGTCGCCGTATTCGAGAACCGGTCGCCGTCGTTCGGGCCCGCCCTCGCTGCGGCCCGCGACGGCGCTCCCGCCGCCGTCGATCCACCGGCAGGCCTCGACGACCTGGCCCGGCTCGACCTCGGACGCAGCCGCACCAGCGTCGGCCGCTGCGAGGTGGTGTGCTTCAGCCCGGAGCACTCGGGTTCGTTCGGCACGCAGACCCCCACCCGCGCGCGCACGGTGGTGGAGGCGTGGGCCGACCGCACGGCCGCGCTGTCGGCGCTGCCAGGCATCGAGCAGGTGTTCCCGTTCGAGAACCGCGGCGAGCAGATCGGCGTGACCCTCGCCCACCCGCACGGTCAGATCTACGCCTATCCGTTCGTGACCCCGCGCACCCAGCGGCTGCTCGAGTCGCTGCAGCGCACCGGGGCCGACCTGGCCGCGCGCATCCTCGAGTTCGAGCGCGCCGGCGAGAGGATGCTGCTGCAGGGCGAGCACTGGAGCGCCTATGTGCCGTTCGCCGCACGCTGGCCGATCGAGGTGCACCTGGTGCCGCACCGGCACGTGCCCGACCTCGCGGCGACCACCGCCGCCGAGCGCGACGAACTGGCGCCGCTGTACCTGCGGCTGCTGCGCGGCATCGACGCGCTCTACGACACGCCGACCCCCTACATCGCCGCCTGGCACCAGGCTCCGGTGCGCGTCGGGCGCGACGCCGTGCGGTTGCGCCTCGAGATCACGAGCCCGCGCCGCGCCGCCGACCGGCTGAAGTACCTCGCCGGCAGCGAGGCGGCCATGGGCGCCTGGATCGCCGACATCCGTCCTGAGGCCGCCGCCGCGCGCCTGCGCGACGCGATCGCCGGGGTGCGCCTGTGAACGCGGATGCCGGCGCACCCGCGAGCGCGCGCGCTGACGCGCGCTCCCTGCTGCGGGACATCGCCGGCGCCGCCCCCGACGGCGAGTGGTCAGCGCCCGGCCGGGTGAAC
>CAYLMS010000031.1:2766-10817 GCA_964384455.1 uncultured Microbacterium sp.
GTTCGCGATCCGCGATCGCGGCGAGCTCGTCGGCGTGCTGCCGTTCGCGATCGACCGCCGCACCCACGTCGCACTGCGCCGGCGCACGGACGGCCGCATCCGGGTGGCGTCTACCTTCGCCGCCGCGCCGGTCGAGGCATCCCTCGCCGAACTCGGCGCGCTGTTCCCAGCAACGGGCGCCCACGCCGAAGCCGGACCGGCCGCCCCCGCGCCGCCGGCCGTGCCGGAGTGGGCCACCTACCCGCTGGGCGTTGCCTGGGCGCTCCTGGCCGAGACAGGGGCGGATGCCGCGGCGACGACCGGCGTCGACCTCGCGATCGCCTCCGACGTGCCGGTGGGCGCGGGGCTGTCGTCGTCGGCGGCGATCGAAGGCGCCGTCGCCGCCGCCCTGAACGACACGTGGCAGACGGGGCTCGACCGGGTGGCGCTGGCGCGCATCGGCCGGCGCGCCGAGAACGAGGCCGTGGGCGCGCCCACCGGCATCATGGACCAGCTGGCGTCGATGCTGGGGCGCACCGACGCCGCCGTCTTCCTCGACTGCCGCACGCTCGAGGCGCAGCCGGTGACACTCGGCTTCGCCCAGGCGGGTCTGGAGGTGCTGGTGATCGACACCGGAGTGAAGCACGCCCACTCCACCGGCGGCTACGGCGAGCGGCGCCAGGCGTGCGAGCGGGGCGCAGCGACCATGGGCGTGCCCTCGCTGCGCGACCTCACGCTCGCCGACCTCGACCGCGCCAGGGCGTTGATGGACGACGTGACGTTCCGCCGCGTGCGGCACGTGGTCACCGAGAATCAGCGCGTGCTCGACACGGTGGAGGCGCTGCGCGCCGACGGACCCCGCGCGATCGGCGACCTGCTCGACGCCTCGCACGCCTCGATGCGCGACGACTTCGAGATCTCGGTGCCCGAGCTCGACACGGCCGTGTCGGCGGCGCGCGCAGCGGGCGCCATCGGCGCGCGCATGACCGGCGGCGGCTTCGGCGGCGCGGCGATCGCGCTCGTGCCGCACGAGCAGGTCGGCGCCGTGCAGGATGCCGTCACCGCGGCGTTCGCGGCATCCGGCTTCCGCGATCCGCACGTGTTCACCGTGACGCCTTCAGAGGGCGCCCGCCGCGACCGCTGAGGGTAGACCCCCGCGCGTCACGCGGGCTGCGGAACGTTCGCCATCGCGATCAGCCCGTCGATCATCTCGGGCGTGATCTGCCCGCCGGGCATGCTCGACATGCGTCCGACGGGGAACGACATCAGCACCTGCTCGATCGCCACGCCTTCGGGCGCCGCCGACTCGGCGCCTTCGATGCCGGGCATGAGCTGCGCGAGCAGGCCCCGCACGACGTGTCCGACCACGGGGTGGGCGAGCACCTCACCGAGCGTGGAGTCACGGCTCAGCGGCATGGCCAGCGGGTCGCCTGCCACGGCCACCGTCGCCTGCGCGCGCAGATCGCGGCTGGATGCTGCGACCTCGACGCGGTACTCCCCGCCCTCGACCACCCAACGGTCCGTGCGGATGTCCCAGAACGCCAGGTCGGCACGACGCACTGTGAGCACCACTTCGCGGGACTCCCCCGGCTCCAGCGCCACCGAGGCGAAGGCCTTGAGCTCGCGCACGGCACGCTGTGCGGCACCGCCAGGCAGAGACGTGTAGACCTGCACGACCTCGCGCCCCGCGCGGTCACCCGTGTTGGTCACCGTCACCCGCACCTCCAGGTCGCCGTCCACGGCGACGGCCGCCGCCGCCTGCCCGTACGCGAAGGTCGTGTACGACAGCCCGTGCCCGAAGGGGAAGGCCACGTCGAGTCCGCGCGCGTCGTACCAGCGGTAGCCGACGAACAGCCCCTCGCCGTAGCGCACATGCCCGGACTCGCCCGGAAAGTCGAGGAATGCAGGCGTGTCCGACAGGCGCACCGGGATGGTCTCGGTGAGCTTGCCCGACGGATTCACCTCGCCGAAGAGCACGTCGGCGACACCCCCGCCGCCGGCCTGACCGCCCAGCCACGCCTCGACGATCGCCGGCACCCGGTCGGCGAACGGCAGCGCCACCACTCCGCCGTTGTTGAGCACCACGACGGTGGCGGGATTCGCGGCGAGCACGGCGTCGACGAGCAGCAGCTGCTCGGCGGGCAGGTCGATGTCGTCGCGGTCGAAACCCTCCGACTCGAGCCGCGCGGGCAGCCCCAGGAACAGCACGGCGACCTCGGCGGCCGATGCGGCGGCCACCGCCTCGTGCCGCAGCGCGGCGCACTCCTGCGCGCCGACCGCGGCCGCGGTGCTGAAGCCCTGCGCGTAGACGATCTCGCCCGTGCTCAGCGCCCGCAGCTCGTCGAGAGCCGTGTCGAGGCGCGTGGGGTTGATCAGCGACGATCCGGCCCCCTGATAGCGCGGGGCCTCGGCGAAGGCGCCGATGACGGCCAGGCGTGCGTCGCGCCGTAGGGGCAGGATGCCGTTCTCATTGCGCAGCAGCACGATCGAGCGGCCGGCCGCCTCGCGCGCCAGCGTGTGGTGGGCGGCGACATCCAGGGGGCCGGCGACCGCGCCCTGTCCGGCACGCACCTTGCTCACGAGCTCGAGCACTCGGCCCGCCGCAGCATCCAGCGCCGACTCGGCGAGCGATCCCCCGCGCACGGCGGCGACCAGTTGCGCATCGGTGCTGCCGCCCGACGACGGCATCTCGAGGTCGAGGCCTGCGGGAAGCCCGACGAGCCGGTCGTTGACGGCGCCCCAGTCGGAGACGACGAGCCCCTCGAAGCCCCACTCGTCGCGCAGCACACTGGTGAGCAGCCACGGGTCCTCCGAGGCGAACACGCCGTTGATCCGGTTGTACGAGCACATCACCGTCCACGGGCGGGCGTCCTGCACGATGCGCTGGAAGGCGCGCAGATAGATCTCGCGCAGCGGCCGCGGATCGATGTCGGCGCTCACCCGCATCCGATCGTGCTCCTGGTTGTTGGCCGCGAAGTGCTTGAGCGAGGTGCCCACGCCCTGCGACTGCACGCCGCGCACGTATGCCGAACCCAGCACTCCGGTGACGATGGGGTCCTCGGAGAAGTACTCGAAGTTGCGACCGCACAAGGGGGAGCGCTTGATGTTGATGCCCGGCCCGAGCAGCACGCCGACGCCCTCGATCGAGCTCTCCGCACCGAGTGCCCGACCGATCCGCTCGATCAGGTCGACGTCCCACGACGATCCGAGCCCCACCGCGGGCGGGAAGCAGGTGGCCGGCACGCTCTGGTGCAGACCGAGGTGGTCGCTCGATCCGACCTGCTTGCGCAGACCGTGCGGACCGTCGGTGAGCATGATCGACGCGATGCCGACGCGGGCGATCGGCGTGGTGTTCCAGAAGTCCTGGCCGCTGGTCAGCGACGCCTTCTCCTCGAGAGTGAGCGCGCTGATGTCGGCCATGTGGGTGCCTTTCGAAAGGTGCGAGTGGATGCTGCGGTTCAGCGGGTGGCCTTGATCGGCCACACCGCGAACGCGCCGAGCAGGCTCAGCACGATGCCGATCGGGAACAGCGCAGCATAGCCGAACGTCAGCACCACGATGCTGGCGACCCCGGGGGCGACCGCCTGCGGGAGGGTGGCGGCGATGTTGACCACGCCCAGGTCTTTCGCGAACGACTGCGCCGAGGGCAGCACCTCGCTCATCAGCGCCCAGTCGACCGATTGGAACATGCCGAACCCGAGACCCGCGATGAACGTCATCAGCATCCAGGCGGTGACATCCGGCCACACCCACGGCAGCACCATCGCGAGCGCGGTGACCGCCGACGAGGCGAACACGAACGGCTTGCGACGCCCTACACGGTCGGACAGCGGCCCCGACACGACCGTGGCGATGAGGATGCCGGCCATGCTCACCAACCCCAGCAGCGGCAGGATCTGCTCGGGTGCCGCGACGTGGAAGTAGTCGGTCAACAGGAACAGCTGGTAGCCCACGACGAGGAAATACGCGGTGTAGAGCAGCAGCCGACCGGTGAAGGCCCAGAAGAAGTCGGGATGGCGCATCGGGCTCACCCAGAACGTGCGCAAGAAGGCGCTCAGCTTGAACGGCTCCGGGGTGAGCCGGATGCTGTCGTAGTCAGGGTTCACCAGCACGAACAGGGTGAGCATCACCATCGCCACGACCGCGAACACGACATAGCCCGCGGCGATGCTGTGGAAGAACCAGGCGCCCACGATCGTGCCGCCGAGCAGGCCGAACATGAGTCCGATGCCGGACAGTGCAGAGAAGGTGCCGCGACGTTTGAGTGGAACGCGGTCGGGCATCACCGCCGAGAGCGGACCCTGCGCGAAGTTGTAGCCGATCTGCACCAGCGACCACGCGATGATGAAACCGACCAGGCTGTTGGCGAACGAGAGCCCTACCAGTGCGAGCCCTCCGGCGAGCGCGCCGAGCACGATCCACGGCGCCCTCCGGCCGAAGCGCGACCGGGTGCGATCCGAGATCTGCCCGGCGATCGGCTGCGCCAACAGCGCGACGAAGGCGGCGATCGTCGCGACGATGGCGTAGTTCGCGACCTTGTCCTTCTCCCCGAGGGTGACCGTGAGCTGCTGCGGCAGCAGGATCGACGGCACGGCGCCCCAGATGAGAAAGAGGGCGAGGTTGGTGGGGACGATCGACCACATCAGCCGCTTCACGCCCTTGACCGGCGGCGGCGGATCGTCGTTGCCGGCGGCCGTGGCCACGAACGTGTTCTCGGTCATCGGAGGTGGCGGAGCGTCAGACATCATCGTCGGGTCCTCTCGGCATCCGAAGTGGATGTCTTGAGGCAAAACCTCACAACACTCTGTTTTTGAAAGACAAGCGTGATTTCGGGTTTACTGGTCGGTATGACCGAAGCTGCGCGGACACCTCGCGGATCTTATGCGAAAGGCATCGCCAAGCGTGAGGAGATCCTCGAACGCGGCCTCGAGGTGGTCGCGCGCGCAGGATACGGCGGCGCCTCCATCAAGCAGCTCGCGGCGGCGGTGGGGCTGAGTCAGGCGGGCCTGCTGCACTATTTCGGGTCGAAGGAGGAGCTGTTCGCCGAGATCCTGCGCAAGCGCGACGACGTCGACACGGCGCGGTTCGGCGACCCGCGCACGTCTTCGCGGAGCTTCGCGGAGGTGCGCAAGGGGTACATCGAGGCCATCAGGCACAACAGCGAGGTGCCGGGGCTCGTGCAGCTGTACTCGCGGATGGCGGTGGATGCCGCAGACCCCGCGCACGCGGCGCACCAGTATTTCGCCGAGCGCGGCCGGAGCCTGCGCGCCAGCTTCTGCACGGCGATCGCCGAGGCGCAGCGGGACGGCACACTGCCGTCGAACGTCGACCCCGACACGCTCAGTCGCATCGTCCAGGCGGTGAGCGACGGCATGCAGCTGCAGTGGATGGCGGAACCCGAGCTCGACATGGCCACGATCGTCGACACGCTCATCGAACTGCTCACCGCGCGGGCGGAGCATCCATGACCGACGACCCGATCGTCGCCACCGCCGCGGGCCGCGTGCGGGGGCGCTGGCGCGCGCAGCCCGACGGCGCCGGCGAATCCGCCGCGTTCCTCGGCATCCCGTTCGCGCAGGCGCCGGTGGGTGCGCTGCGCTTCGCGGCGCCGGTGCCGATGGAGCCGTGGCCGGGGGTGCGCGATGCGCTCGAGCACGGCGCCACGGCGCAGCGCTGGACGCCGGATGCGCCGACCCTCATCCCCGAGCCGTCGATCCCCGGCGAATCCACCCTCAACGTGAACGTGTTCACTCCGCGCCCAGGCGACGAGGCCGCCCGGCTGCCGGTGCTGGTCTGGATCCACGGCGGCGGCTACGTCGCCGGCTCGCCCGCGAGCCCCTGGTACGACGGCCGCGCGTTCACCCGCGACGGCATCGTCACCGTGACGATCTCGTACCGGCTCGGCTTCGACGGGTTCGGCTGGATCGACGGTGGCGTGCAGAACCGCGGAGTGCGCGACTGGCTCGCGGCGCTGGACTGGGTGCAGCGCAATATCGCCGCGTTCGGCGGCGACCCGGGCGACGTGACCATCGCCGGGCAGTCGGCCGGCGGCGGCGCGGTGCTCACGCTGCTCGGGCTGCCGGCGGCGCAGCCCCTGTTCCATCGCGCTATCGCGATCTCGGCCGCCCTCGCCGACACCCCGCAGGCCCGCGCGCGGCAGACCTCCGCCCGGCTCGCGGCCCTGCTGGGGGTGGCCCCGGATGCCGCCGGCTTCCGGGCCGCCTCCGAGCAGCAGGTGGCGCGGCACCAGGTGCCAGCCGCGCAGAGCACGGCGCGCGGCCTCGCGGCGCTGCGGGCGGCGCTCGACGCCGCGGTGCCGTACGGCCCGGTGATCGACGGCGAACTGCTCACCCGCACCACGCCGGATGCCATCGCCGCCGGCGTCGGCGCAGCCACGCCCCTGCTGCTGGGCAGCACCGACGACGAGTTCGCGATGATCACGCGGGCGCACGCCGGGCAGCTGCGGCTGGTGCCTGCGGGGCTCGCGCTGCGCGCGCTGGGCCTGCGCGGGCGGGCCCGGCGCGACTACCTGCAGCGCAACCGCGCGGTGGGGTCGACCGCCGAGGTGCTGGGCCGGTTCGTCTCCGACCGGGTGTTCCGCAGCCTCGTCGTGCGCATCGCGCAGGCGCGCGGGGCGGCGCCGACCTGGGCGTACCGGTTCGCCTGGCGCTCGCGCTCCCGGGGCATCGCGCTGCACTGCCTCGACGTGCCGTTCTGGTTCGACTGCCTGGCCTCCGAGCGGGTGGATGCCCTTGCCGGCGAGCATCCGCCGCAGCCACTCGCCGACGCCCTGCACGGCACGGCGGCCGCGATGATCCGCGACGGCGACCCGGGCTGGACGGCATGGTCGGCCGAGCCCGGCGCGACCCGGGTGTTCGACGACCCGGCACCGGCACCCGCGGTGCTGCCCGACGGCTACGCCTCGGTGCGGCCGCTGCTCTGAACCGTGGTGGCGCGCGCCGGTAACGACGGACTGACCCCGCTCGGCGCGGCGCCGGCTCACCCCGCGGGCGCGACGAACTCGGCGTGCGGCAGGCGGTGGCGCATCACCTCGATGGCCTCCGGACTGGAGTCGACGAGCACGGCGTCGCGGCCGAGCGCCGACGCGACCGCGCCGGTGGTGCCGCTGCCGGCGAAGAAGTCGAGCACGCGGTCGCCTGGGCGGCTGGAGGCCTGCACGATGCGACGCACGATGCCTTCGGGCTTCTGGGTGGGGTAGCCGGTCTTCTCCCGGCCGGCCGTGGGCACGATCGTGTGCCACCACACGTCGGTGGGCAGCTTGCCGCGTGCCGCCTTCTCGGGCGTGACCAGTCCCGGGGCCATGTAGGGCTCGCGGTCGACGGCATCCGAGTCGAACCAGTACCGCTCCGGGTCCTTCACGTAGACGAGGATCGTGTCGTGCTTGGTGGGCCAACGCCTGCGCGTCTTGCCCCCGTAGTCGTAGGCCCAGATCAGCTCGTTGAGGAACCTCTCGCGGCCGAACACGGCATCGAGCAGCACCTTGGCATAGTGCGCTTCGCGGTAGTCGAGGTGCAGGTAGAGCGTGCCGTCGTCGGCCAGCAGCCGCCACGCCTCGGCGATGCGGGGCTCGAGGAAGCCCCAGTAGTCGTCGAACCGGTCGTCGTAGGCGCGCAGATCGCCGCGCAGCCGCTCATAGTCGCGGCCGTGGAACCCACGGCGCACCACCGGCGCTTCGCCGGCTGCGCGGTCTTCACCCCTGCCCGTACCCCCGCTCAGGCTGAATCGTCGTTCGGGGCCGGAACCGGCCGCTGACAGCGTCTCAGCCTGAGCGCGTGCCGCCCCGGCGGCCCGCACCGGGCGCGCGGTCTCGACCGCACGGCTCTGCACCCGGCCGGTGTTGAACGGCGGGTCGAGGTAAATCAGCGTGAACGAGCCGTCTTCCAGCCGCGGCAGCACCTCGAGGTTGTCGCCCTGGTGCACGGTCACCCGCCCACGTGTCACGGGATGCGGTGCAGCCATGCGTCGGTGGCGAACTTCGAGTCCACCAGGGCGTGCGCCTCGGCGTACTCCTCGTCGGTGATGCTTCCCTCCATGGCGCCGTAGAGCGTGGT
>CAYLMS010000032.1:0-10524 GCA_964384455.1 uncultured Microbacterium sp.
GGTGGAGTAGCTGGGTGCGCAGCGCAGCGGCGCATCGGTGTCGTCGGCCACGATCGCGGCGATCACCTGCTCGGCCACCGTGCCGTAGCGATCGAGCAGCACCCCGGCACGCGCACGGTCCACCCCGATCGCATGCTCGTCGAACCAGCGCCCGCGGGCCCTCTCGGTGGTCGGGAAGCCGCGCCCCCCGCCGATCGCGACACTGCGGCTGGACCGGCGGCGCGGCACGGCCAGCGCCTGCAGCACGCGGTCGGAGAGGCGCTCGGCCGACGCCCGGAAGGTGGTCCACTTGCCGCCCACCAGGCTGAGCACGACCGGCCCCGCCGCCCCCGCGCCAGGCAGGCGGCGCGATTCGATGCGGTAGTCGCGCGACACGAACCCCGCCGACACGTCGCCGTGGCGTGGCAGCGGCCGCACCCCCGCGAAACGGTGCACGATGTGCGCACGCGACACCGGGATGCCGGGGAACACATGCGCGACCAGCTCGAAGAAGTAATCGACCTCAGCCTCGGTGCACACGATCGGGTCGGCCATGTCGTGCTCGAGGTCGGTGGTGCCCACCAGCACCCTGCCCTTGAGCGGGTAGATCAGCACGATGCGCCCGTCGCTGTGCTCGAAGAAGATCTCCCGCCCGGCGCAGGCGTCGAGCAGCTCGGGATGGTCGAGCACGATGTGCGAGCCCTTCGTGCCGCCCATGAAGCGAGTGGCGTCGCCGAGCGCGGCGTTGGTGAGGTCGGTCCACGGGCCGCAGGCGTTGACCACCACCGAGGCCGCGAACGGCAGCACGGCGCCGGTACGCTCGTCGCGCAGCAGGATGCGGCCGCCGTCGGCACCGACGGCGGCGGTGTAGTTCGCGGCCCGCGCGCGTCGCGCGCCGGCACCGTCGGCGCCGAACGCGAGCGCGTCGCGCAGCAGGTCGATCGCGAGCCGTTCGGGGTCGTGCAGCGACGCGTCCCAGTAGGTCGCGGCGTAGCGCACCCCAGGGTTCAGCCGCGGCAGCTCACGCAGCGCGCTGGCCCGGCCCGCGAACGAATGCCGCGGCACCCGGCCGCCTCCGCGCGAGAACGAGTCGTAGATCATCAGCCCGATCGCGATCAGGGCGGCACCGCGCTCGCGATGCGCACCGGCGCCGTGCCGCAGAAACCGCAGGGGCGCGGTGAGCACGCCCGAGAACGTGGAGAAGATCGGGATGGTCGTCTGCAGCGGCCGCACATAATGTGCCGCGATGCTCAGCAGGTTGTTGCGCTCGGTGACCGCCTCGTGCACGAGCCGGAACTCGCCGTTCTCGAGATAGCGGATGCCGCCGTGGATCATGTGCGACGACGCCGCCGACGCGCCAGAGACGAAGTCGCCGCGCTCGACCAGCGCGGCATCCACGCCCTGCAGGGCGAGCTCGCGCAGCGTGGCCAGCCCGTTCACCCCGCCGCCGATGATCAGCACGTCGGCGTAGGGGCGCGTCGCCAGCTGCTCGTACCCGGACCGACCCGCCTGCCGCACGGTGCACCTCCCCTCTCAAGGTTACGTGGCCGGCGCCCGGGGCTCGCGCATCCCGGAATGAAACCGCCGACCTCGCGTTCAGTAGACTCGAGAGCACAACGTGCTCCGGGGTCGGTGAGAATCCGAACCGGCGGTGACAGTCCGCGAACCTCCGCCTACGGCGCGAGGCCGATCCGGTGGAACTCCGGGACCGACGGTGATGCGACGCAGGTCGCGAGTCCGGATGGAAGGCGGCACGTGTGCCGCGCCGCGTGCGCGGTCGCGAGCATCCCCGGAGCCTGGAACGGCGGGAACGGGATGACGCGCATCAGCGAGCGGCAGGCGATGGCGCGCGCGCTGGCCCTGGCCGGCAACGGCCCGCGCGGTGTGAACCCGCAGGTCGGCGCCGTCATCCTGTCGGCCGCAGGCGACGTGCTCGCCGAGGGCTGGCACCGCGGCGCGGGCACCGCCCACGCCGAGGTCGACGCGCTCGCGCAGCTGCCCGTGGGCGCCGCACGCGGCGCCACGGCGGTGGTGACGCTCGAGCCGTGCAACCACACCGGCAACACCGGGCCGTGCGCGCAGGCGCTGCTGGCGGCAGGCATCGCGCGCGTGGTCTATGCGATCACCGACCCTGGTGCCGCGTCCGGCGGCGGTGCCGAGCGGCTGCGCGCCGCGGGGGTCGACGTCGAGGGCGGGCTGTACGCCGACGAAGCGCGCGCACTGCTGCACAGTTGGCTCGAGGTGCAGCGGCTCGGCCGCCCCCGGGTGACCGTGAAATGGGCGCAGAGCCTCGACGGCCGTGCCGCCGCCGCCGACGGCACGAGCCGCTGGATCACCGGCCCGGAGGCCCGCGCCGACGTGCACCGCAGGCGCGCCACCTCCGATGCGATCGTGGTGGGCACCGGCACGCTGCTCGCCGACGATCCGGCGCTCACCGCCCGGCGCGACGACGGCACCCTCTACGACGCCCAGCCGCTGCCTGTCGTGCTCGGCGACCGTGCCGTGCCCGACGGCGCGGCTGTGCGGCGGCATCCGCGCGCGTTCCTGCAGCGCTCGGGGGCGAACCTGTTCGGCGAGCACGAGGGCGACGACCGTGCCGGATCGGTGCTCGCCGAGCTGCACGCACTCGGTGTGCAGCACGTGTTCGTCGAGGGCGGACCGACGATCGCGAGCGCCTTCCTGCGGGCAGGGCTCGCCGACGACGTGCTCGTCTACCTGGCCCCCACCCTCATCGGGTACGGCCGCGACGGTGCCGACCATCCCGCCGTGCGCATGATCGGCGTCGACACCATCGCGCAGCAGCACCGGCTGAGGGTGGCATCCATCGACAAGCTCGGCGACGACCTCGTGATCGTCGCGCACCCGACAGAAGGGGACTGAATGTTCACCGGGATCATCGAGGAGGTCGGCCTCATCGCGGGGGTCGCGCCATCCGGCGACGGACTGCGACTGACGGTGACCGCGCCGCTGGCGGTGTCGGATGCCGCCCACGGCGACTCGATCGCCGTGAGCGGCGTGTGCCTGACCGTCGTCGACCGCGACGACGCCTCGTTCACCGCGGATGTCATGCGCCAGACGCTCGACATGTCGACCCTCGGCGCTCTGACGCCGGGGTCGCCCGTGAACGTGGAGCGCGCCATGGCCGCGCACGGCCGGCTCGGCGGGCACATCGTGCAGGGCCACGTCGACGGCACCGGCGGGGTGCTGGCGGTGCGTCCCGGAGAGCAGTGGCGCGTGCTGCGGATCGGCCTGCCCGTCGCCTTGGCGGCGCTCGTGGTGGACAAGGGCTCGATCACCGTCGACGGCGTCTCGCTCACCGTGTCCGCCGCCAGCGCGCCCGACGCCGCCGAGCACTGGTTCGAGGTGTCGCTCATCCCCGAGACCCTTGCGGCCACCACCCTGGGGGCGCGCATCCCCGGCGACCGCGTCAACCTCGAGACCGACATCCTGGCCCGCCATGTGCGGCGCCTGCTGGCATTCCCCCCGACGGCTGCCGCCGTCCCGACCGAAGGGCGCTCCGCATGAGCCTTGCCACCATCGACGACGCGCTCGACGCACTGCGCGCCGGCCGGCCGGTGATCGTCGCCGACGATGAGGACCGCGAGAACGAGGGCGACATCGTGCTGTCCGCGCAGCTCGCGAGCCCCGAGTGGCTGGCGTGGACCATCCGCTGGTCGAGCGGCTTCCTCTGCGCGCCGATGCCCGCCGACTGGGCCGATCAGCTCGACCTGCCGCCGATGGTCGCGAACAACGAGGACGCCCGCGGCACCGCCTACACGGTGAGCGTCGACGCCGCCGACCGGCAGTCCACCGGCATCAGCGCGAGCGACCGCGCGCACACCCTCAACGTGCTCGCCGACCCGGCCTCCACCCCGGCGAGCGTCATCCGGCCCGGTCATGTGCTGCCGCTGCGCGCCGTCGACGGCGGGGTGCGCGAGCGCGCCGGTCACACCGAGGCCGCCGTGGAGCTGATGCGCCTGGCCGGGCTGTCGCCGGTGGGCGCGATCGGCGAGGTGGTCGCCGAGGACGGCAGCATGATGCGGATGCCCGGACTGCTCGAGCTCGGCGAGCGCGAGGGCATCCCGGTGATCACCATCGAGCAGCTGATCGCATACCTCGACGAGCATCAGCCCGCGCCGTCGGCGCACCCGCCGCACCGCCGCCGGGTGAGCCTGCGCGCCGAGTCCACCGTGCCCACCGCGCACGGCACGTTCCGCTTCCTCGCCTACCGCGACCGGCTCACCGGCACCGACCATCTGGCGATCGTGTCGGGCGAGCTCGGCGACGCCCCGCTGGTGCGAGTGCATTCGGAGTGCCTGACCGGCGAGGCGTTCGGCTCGCTGAAGTGCGAGTGCGGTCCGCAGCTGGAGGCGGCACTCGATGTGATCGAGCAGGACGGCGGCGTGGTGGTGTACATGCGCGGGCACGAGGGCCGCGGCATCGGGCTGATCAACAAGCTGCGGGCCTACAGCCTGCAGGAGCGCGGCCTCGACACCGTCGACGCGAACCTCGCGCTCGGGCTGCCGGCCGACGCCCGTGACTACGCCGCCGCGGCGGGCATCCTCGCCGACTTGGGCGTGCAGCAGCTGCGGCTGCTGACGAACAACACCGACAAGGTCGACCAACTGCGCGAGCTCGGACTCGAGATCGTCGAGCAGGTGCCGCTGGTCGTCGGGGTCGGCCCGAACAACCACCAGTACCTGCGCACCAAACGCGACCGGATGGGGCATCTCATCGCCGACGACGACCTCACCGACGCGATCGCCCACATGCACGAAGGGACGAGGCCGTGAGCGGCAAGGGAGCGCCGGCGGCGCAGCACGTGGATGCGACCGGGCTCGACGTCGTCGTGGTGGCCGGCGAGTGGCATCCGGTCATCGCCGAGGGCCTGATCGCCGGTGCGCGGCGCGCCCTCGAGGCCGCGGGAGCGACGTATCGCGTGCTGCGGGTGCCCGGCTCGTTCGAGCTGCCCGTGGTCGCGAAGGCGGCGCTGGATGCCGGCGCCGACGCCGTGGTCGCGCTCGGCGTGATCATCCGCGGCGGCACGCCGCACTTCGAGTTCGTCTCGGCGGCGGCCACCGACGGGCTCACCCGCGTGGCGCTCGACAGCGGCAAGCCGGTCGGCTTCGGAGTGCTCACCCTCGATGACGAGCAGCAGGGGCTCGACCGGGCGGGCCTCGCCGGATCGCACGAGGACAAGGGTTACGAGGCCGCCGACGCGGCCCTGCGCACCGCGCTGGTGCTGCGCGAGCTGCGCGCTACGGCTTCCAGACCATGAGCACGACCACCGCGACCAGCAGCAGCGCCACGATCCCGCTGCCTGCGGAGATCGCGCCGTAGCCTGCGGGCTTGCCCTCGCCGCCGGCGGCCGCGGCCTTGGTCAGCTGCGGCACGACTAGGAACATGGTCAGCGCGAACGCGATGATGTACAGCACGATCGAGGCGAGCACCCACGGCGTGAACATCGACAGGTGGTACTGCTTGGGCGCCATGCCCAGCACGCCGAAGCCCAGCAGGAGCGTCAGCACCGAAAGCCAGGCGAAGATCGTCGTCGAGCGGGCGAGCCCCGCGGCCTGGGCCGCGTTGCCGGTGCGCAGCGCGCGCAGCCCGGTCATCGGCAGGATGGCCATGGGGCCGACGATGAAGACGGCGGTCGCCACGTGCAGGATGCTGAAGACGGTGTCCATGCACGCCAGTTTACGTCATGCTGAAGGTCGCCGACTCAGTCGAGGAACAGCGCGCGCAGCCGCCGGGTGGTGAACACCAGCCCGACGCCGATCATCACGATGTAGTAGAGCACGTGCCACAACATGGCGATCGTCATCGACCCGGTGGTGAGCCCACGGATCAGCTCCACCCCGTGCCACAGCGGGAACGCCATCACGATCGACTGGATCCACTGCGGATAGATGCTGATCGGGTACAGCGTCGCCGAGAACAGGAACATCGGCAGCAGCACGATGTTGATCCAGTCCATGTGCTGGAACGTCTTCATGTAGCTGGTCACGGCCATGCCGAGGCTCGCGAAGCCGAAGGCGATCAGCAGCACCGCGGGCAGCGCCAAGATGGCGGTGGGCGCCAGGTTGAGGCCGAACACCTGCATGATGATCATGAACCCGCACGCATAGAGCAGGCCGCGCAGCAGCGCGTAGAGGATCTCGCCGAATGCCACATCGAGCGGACCGAGCGAGGTGGCCAGCATCCCCTCGTAGAGCTTGCCGTAGTTGAGCTTGAAGAACACGTTCCAGGTGGAGTCGTAGATCGCGCCGTTCATCGCCGACACCGCCAGCAGCGCGGGCGCGATGAACGCGGCGTACGACACCTGCAGCCCGCCCGAGGTGGGCACGGCGCCGATGAACGCGCCCAGACCGAGTCCCATCGAGGCGAGGTAGAACACCGGCTCGAAGAATCCCGACAGGATCACCACCCAGCTCGACGAGCGCGCCGCGAGGAACCCGCGCAGCACCACCGCCCACGGGTTGCCCGCCCACAGCGCCCTCACCCCGCCGCGGCGCACGGGCGAGGTGCGCGCCAGCTCGTCGATCGTCGTCATCGCGCCAGCCTCCGGATGAACGTGCGCCGCACCAGCGCGTAGCCGACTCCGGCCAGCAGCAGCAGGTATGCCAGGTGCAGCCACAGCATCGGCGTGCTCACGGGTGCGCCGAACGTGGTCATGCGGCCGAGCTCGGTGGCGTGCCACAGCGGGGAGACCCAGCCGATCCACTGCAACCAGCCGGGCAGCACCTGCAGCGGGTAGAAGGTGCCCGAGAACAGGAACATCGGGGTGAACACGAACCGCTGCACGAGGGCGAACTGCCCCTTGTCGTCTTCCAGCGAGGAGGCGTAGGCCATCAGCGGCATCCCGAACGCCAGCCCGGCGAGCAGGCCGATCGGCACGCTCAGCCAGCCGGTCGCCGGCGCGGGCACGGTGACCAGCGGGAACACCGCCCCGAATCCCCAGATGAACAGGTAGTAGGCACCGGCGGCGAACAGCATCCTGGCCGATGCCGCCACGATCACGCCGTTCGCGATCTGCGGCGAGGTGAGCGCCGACGCGTTGAAGCCGTAGAAGTAGCGCCGCCATTTGAAGCCGGCCATCACCGGATAGGTGAGCTCCTCGGTGGCGACGGCGATCGTGGCCGTCATCAGCAGCGCCGGCGCGACGAACACGAGATACGACACCGTGTGCCCGCCGCCGACCGGGATGTCCTGCTGGATCAGCGCCGCAAGGCCCACGGCGAGCCCGAACAGATACACCAGCGGCTGACCGAGCGCGCCGACCACGATGGTCCAGCCGTAGGCGCGCATGGCCCGCAGCATGTGCTCGGTGGCGTACATGCTGCCGAACCGGCGCGGCCGTCGCCCGGCCTCGATGGCCTCGGCCCGCAGCTCGTCGAGCGTGGGATGCCCGATCGTCTGCGCGGGCACTCCCGTGGGTCCGCTGCCGCTCATTCGATCAGCGACCGTCCGGTCAGGCGCAGGAACACGTCTTCCAGGCTTGAGCGGCGCACCAGCGAGGTGATCGGGTCGAGCCCGAGCGCGGCGATGCGCTCGAGCACCTTCTCACCGTCGTGGGCGTAGATCAGGATGCGGTCGGGCAGCACCTCGACGCGATCGCCGATGCCCTGCAGTTGCGCGGCGGCCTCGCTGTTGCGGCTGGCGCCGAAGCGCACCTCGGCCACCTCGCGGCTGGAATGCTCGCGGATCAGCGACGCCGGGGTGCCTTCGGCCATGATGCGACCGGCATCCACCACGATCAGCCGGTCGCACAGCTGCTCGGCCTCGTCCATGTAGTGCGTGGTGAGCACGAGGGTGGTGCCGCGCTCCTTGAGCCGGAAAAGCCTGTCCCACAGCACATGCCGGGCCTGCGGGTCGAGTCCGGTGGTCGGCTCGTCGAGCAGCAGGATGCGGGGGTCGTTGATCAGCCCGCGGGCGATCGTGAGCCGCCTCTTCATGCCGCCGGAGAGCTGGTCGACCTTGCTGCGCGCCTTGTCCTCCAGCTGCGCGAACGCGAGCAGCTCGTCGGCCTTGCGGTGGCACTCCTTCGCCGGCAGACCGAAGTAGCGGCCGTACACGTAGAGGTTCTCGCGCGCGTTGAGCTCGCCGTCGAGATTGTCCTGCTGCGGCACCACCCCGAGCCGGGCACGGATCTCGGGGCCGTACCGGTCGGGGTCGAGACCGAGGATCGACAGGGTGCCCGCGGTGCGCGTGGACACGGCGCCCACTATCTTCATGGTGGTCGACTTGCCCGCGCCGTTCGGCCCGAGCAACCCGAACGACTCCCCCGGGGCGACCTCGAAGCTCAACCCGTCCACGGCGAGAAAGTCGGCCTTGCCCTTGACCTTGTACGACTTCACGAGCTGCTCGGCGACGATCACGGGTTCAGGCACTTCACGAGCCTAGCGGCGGCACGCGACGCCGAGGCCCAGCGGTAGCGTCGACAATGAGCCCGCCCGAACTTCCACGAAACGAGTGCACGATGTCCACACCCGCCCCGCGCCGCGGCCTGCGCCGCCACACCCCCGCCGACGGCCCGCGCGCCACCTTGCGCCAGCTGCTGCCGTTCCTGCTCGAGCACCGCGGCGTGCTGCTGGCCGTGGCGGCGCTGAGCGTCGTCGCCGCCGTGGCGACCCTCGCCCAGCCGCTGCTCACCGGCCAGATCATCACGCGCGTGCAGCATGCCCAGCCGCTCGGCGCGCTGGTGTGGATGCTGGTGGTGCTCGTGGTGGTGGCATCCCTGGTCTCCGGCTACCAGCACTACCTGCTGCAGCGCACCGGTACCGCGGTCGTCTACTCCAGCCGGCGCCAGCTGATCGCCCGAATCCTGCACCTGCCGATCGCCGAGTTCGACGCCCGGCGCACCGGCGACCTGGTCTCGCGCGTGGGCACCGACACGACGCTGCTGTACGCGGTGCTCACACAGGGGCTCGCGGATGCGGTGGGCAATGCGCTCGTGTTCATCGGCGCGATCGTGGGGATGGCGTTCATCGATCCGCTGCTGCTCGTGCTCATCGTCGTCGTGCTGGGGCTGAGCGTGACCGTCGTGGTCGCGCTCAGCGGCCGCATCCGCACCGCCACGAAGCTGCAGCAGGACAAGGTGGGCGAGCTCGCCTCCGGCGTGGAGCGCGCGGTCGGGTCGATCCGCACCGTGCGCGCGTCGGGCGCCGCCGACCGCGAGCAGGCGGCCATCACGGGCCTGGCCACCGAGGTGTACCGCGTCGGCGTGCGCATCGCCAAGGTGTCGTCGCTCGTGGTGCCGATCGCGGGCATCGCGCTGCAGGTTTCGCTGCTGGTCGTGCTCGGCGTGGGCGGCTTCCGGGTCGCGTCGGGCGCGATCACGGTGGCGCAGCTGGTGACCTTCGTGATGTTCCTCTTTCTGCTGGTCGCACCGCTCGGCTCGTTCTTCGGCGCGATCACCTCGGTGAACCAGGCACTGGGCGCGCTCGGACGCATCCAGGAGGTGCTCGACCTTCCTGGCGAGACCGAGCGGGATGACGTGCTCGCCGCGGAACTCGCGTCATCCACAAGGCCGGCGCAGACGCCAGGCGACACGACCGCGGATGCCGTCGCCATCGAGTTCCGCGACGTGCATTTCGGCTACCCCGACGCCGTGGTCACGGCCAGGCGCACCGCCGAGACCGAGGCGCTCGCGATGCTCGAGAGCGCCAGGGTCGACACCTCCGCGCTCGAGCTGCCGGAGGCCGTGGAGGCGAGGGGCGTGCTGCACGGCGTGTCGTTCACCGTGCCGCGCGGCGCGCGGGTGGCGCTGGTCGGGCCGAGCGGTGCAGGCAAGTCGACGGCGCTGGCGTTGATCGAGCGCTTCTACGACCCCACGGCAGGGGCGATCCTGCTCGACGGCGCCGACATCCGCACCCTGTCCCGTCGCGAACTGCGCGCGCAGCTCGGCTACGTCGAGCAGGATGCGCCGACCCTGGCCGGCACGATCGCCGACAATCTACGGCTGGCCGCACCGGATGCCTCCGACGACGAGTGCGTGCGGGTGCTGGAGGCTGTGAACCTCAGCGAGGTGCTGGCGCGCAGCGAGCATGGACTGCACGCCCCGGTGGGCGAGAGCGGGGTGATGCTCTCGGGCGGCGAGCGGCAGCGCCTGGCGATCGCGCGCACCCTGCTGGCGGCTGCGCCGATCCTGCTGCTCGACGAATCCACCTCGTCGCTCGACGGACTGAACGAGCAGCGCATGCGCGAGGCGATCGACGCGGTCGCGGCGGGCCGCACCCTCGTGGTGATCGCACACCGACTGTCGACGGTGGTCGACAGCGATCACATCGTGGTGCTCGACCACGGCCGGGTCGCCGGCGAGGGTACGCACGAGCAGCTGCTGCAGTCCACGCCGCTGTACCGCGAGCTGGCCCGGCACCAGCTGCTGGTGTGACGGCTCAGCCGGCGGCGTCGAGGCGGTAGCGCAGCGCCGACAGCTCGGCGTGCAGCGCGGCGGGCACCCGACCGTCGAACCCGTCGTAGAACGACTGGGTAAGGTCGGCCTCCTGCCGCCACGACGCCGGATCGACCGCGAACAGCTCGGCG
>CAYLMS010000033.1:0-10516 GCA_964384455.1 uncultured Microbacterium sp.
TGATCGCCAGCTGCTCGGCGACATCGACGTGTTCGCAGCCGCCGTAGTAGCGCCGGCCCGGGTAGCCCTCGGCGTATTTGTTGGTGAGCACCGAGCCCTGCGACTGCAGCACCGCCAGCGGCACGAAGTTCTCGGAGGCGATCATCTCGAGGTAGCGGCGCTGCCGATCCAGCTCGGCATCGAGCACGGCGGCGATCTCGGGATCGACCTCGGCGACGGGGCTGTCGAAGAACGAGTCAGACATGGGCGGCTCCTCGCGATGACGGGTTTTCCGAGCATACCCGACTGCCCGCGGTGGCTCGGGGCGCAGCGCACCGCCTGCTAGGCTGGGCACGCTATTTGTAAGGGATCCTTACATGAGGCGTCGCCGGCGACGACTCGACGGCGCGCGCGTGCGATGCCCGGTCGGATGCGCATGGGCGCAACAGAATGGAAGCACTGTGTCACCGATCGCCGTCGTCCCCGCCCCCGCTGCTGTCGCCGCGGACTCCGCCGCCGCGCCGTTTCCGCTCGCGCCGGGTGCGCGCGTCTCGGGCGATGCGGGTGCCGCCGGCGCGTTCGCGGCCGCGGCGTCCGCCCGCACCGGCGCAAGGCCGACGGTGGCGGACGAAGGCCCGATCGCGTTCCGGATCGTGGCGCAAGGGCCGGCCGAGTCGTACCGGATCGTGGTCGACGAGGCGTCCGTGGCCGTCACCGCACCGGATGCGGCCGGCCTGTTCTACGGCGCGCAGACCCTCGGCCAGTTGATCACCGCCGACGGCGAAGGATGGGTCATCCCTGCCGTCACGATCGACGACGCGCCGCGCTTCGGCTACCGGGGGCTCATGCTCGACGTGGCGCGGCACTTCTTCGACGTCGCCACGGTGAAGGCCGTGATCGACCGCGCCAGCTCGCTCAAGCTCAATGTGCTGCATCTGCACCTGTCCGACGACCAGGGCTGGCGACTGCAGCTGGACTCGCGGCCCGAATTGACCCAGCGGGCTTCGGGCACGGCCGTCTATGGCGATCCCGGCGGCTTCTACACGAAGGCCGACTACGCCGAACTGATCGACTACGCCGCAGCTCGGCACATGATCGTGGTGCCCGAGTTCGATCTGCCGGGTCACACGCATGCGATCGGACTGGCCTACCCGGAGCTGGCCGAAGACCCGGTGATCACTGCGCACATCGAAGACGTCGTGCGCGAGTACGGCGGTGTGCTGCCGCAGCGCGGTGAGCCGTACACCGGCTTCGCCGTGGGCTTCTCGTCGCTGCGGATCCATGAGGAGGCGACCTACGACTTCGTCGCCGACGTGTTCGGCGAACTCGCGGCGATGACTCCGGGCCCCTACCTCCACCTGGGCGGCGACGAGACGCTCGGCACCTCGCCGGAGGACTTCGCCGAGTTCATGGCACGCGCCAGCGCCATCGTCGCCGACCTCGGCAAGACGCCCGTCGCGTGGCACGAGGCCGGAGCCGCACCGGGACTGGACGATCGCACCATCGGGCAGTACTGGGGCTTCGTCGTGCCCGACGGGGTCACCGACGTCGCGGCCAGAGCGATCGTCGCCAAGGGCTCCCGCCTCATCCTGTCTCCCGCCGACGCGATCTATCTCGACATGAAGAACGCCGAGGACGGGCCGCTGGGGCTCACATGGGCGCGCGGGCACACCAGCGTGCGGCGCTCGTACGAGTGGGAGCCCACCGCGGTGATCGAGGGCGTCGGCGAGGCCGACCTCCTCGGCGTCGAGGCGGCGCTGTGGACCGAGACCATCCGCAACCTGGCCGATCTCGACGACATGGTGTTCCCGCGCCTGGCCTCGGCGGCCGAGGTGGCCTGGTCGCCGGCGGCCGACGCGTCCCCGCTGCGCAACTGGGAGTCGTTCCGCGTGAGAGTGGGCGCACTCGGAGCGCTGTGGCGCGCACAAGGCGTCTCCTACCACGCCGATCCCGACGTGCCCTGGGCCGGCTGATGACGGTCGCCCTCGCGATCCACAGCGTGCGGTTCGCCGACGACGACACCGCTCGACACTGGGCGGCCTTCGACGCGGGCCGCGTGGTGGCCACGGGCGACGGCGACGGCTGGCGCGCCCTCGCACCGCGCGAGGCGCACGACGGCGCCGACGGATGGCTGGTGCCCGGGTTCATCGACATCCACGGGCACGGCGGCGCCGGGGTGTCGTTCGACGACGGACCCGAGCAGATCCGCGCCGCCCGCGCGCTGCATCGCTCGCACGGCACCACGCGGGCCGTGGTGTCGCTGGTGACCGCACCGCTGGACGTGCTGGCCGACCGCACCGCGATGGTGGCAGAACTGTGCCGCAGCGACGCCGACCTGCTCGGCTCGCACCTGGAGGGCCCGTTCCTGGACCGCGGCCACAAGGGTGCGCACTCCGAGGCCCTGCTGCGCGCGCCGGAGCCGGCGGACGTCGAACGCCTGCTGGCGGCGGGCGCAGGCACCGTGCGACAGGTGACTCTGGCGCCCGAGCTGCCGGGCGGTCTGGCGGCGGTCCGCGCGGTGGTCGCGGCGGGGGCCGCCGCAGCGATCGGGCACACCGACGCCGACTACGACCTCGCCATGCGGGGCTTCGACGCGGGCGCCACGATCCTGACGCATGCGTTCAACGCCATGAACGGACTGCACCACCGCGAGCCGGGGCCGGTGGCGGCGGCCGCGGCCGATGCGCGCGTCACGCTCGAGGTCATCGCCGACGGGGTGCACCTGCATCCGGAGATCGTGCGCCTCGCCTTCGCTGCCGCCCCCGGGCGGATCGCGCTGATCACCGACGCCATGGCTGCCGCCGGCGCGAGCGACGGGCGCTACCTGCTCGGCGAGCTTGACGTCGACGTGCGCGAAGGCGTGGCGCGGCTCGCCGGCGGCGGCTCGATCGCCGGCTCGACGCTCACCCAGGATGCGGCGCTGCGCACCGCGGTGGCCGCCGGGGTGCCGATGCGGGCTGCGGTCGACGCGCTCACCCGCGCCCCCGCCGCGGCGATCGGTCGTGCGGGCGATCTGGGCGCGCTCCGTGCCGGCTACCTGGCCGACGCCGTGCTGCTGTCGGAGCGGGAGCTCACCGTGCAGGCGGTGTGGTGCGCCGGGGAGCGCGTGGCCCGAGCGATCACGCCTTGACTCCGCGCGCCATCCGCTCGTAGCGATCGGCGACCACCGTCAGCTCCGCCTGCCCGGCGGTGAGCGCACGCAGGTCGAGCGCGTACCGGGCGAGTTCTGCCTCGGGCACACTGGCGACCACCCTCGTGCGCCCGTCGTCGGTGGCCTCGGTGGCGTTGACGTGGCCGCGCCGTCCCGAGATGTCGGTGAGCACCGGCCCCTGCAGTTCTGCCGGTACGGTGACCGTGACCGCGGACACCGGCTCGAGCACCACCGTGCCGGCCTCGGCGAGCGCCGCCTTGATGGCGAACGAGGCGGCCGTGCGGAACGCCATCTCGGAGGAGTCCACCGAGTGCGTCTTGCCGTCGTACAGCTCGACGCGCACGTCGACCACCGGATGCCCCTGCGGACCGCCCGCCGCCAGCGCGTCGTGCGCACCCTTCTCGACGGCCGCGATGTACGCGCGCGGCACCGCCCCGCCCACGACCGAGTCGACGAACTCGAAGCCGGCACCGAGTTCCCGCGGAGACACCCGCAACTGCACCACGGCGAACTGACCGTGCCCGCCGGACTGCTTCTTCAGCTTGCCCTCCACGTCGGCCGAGCCCGCGATGGTCTCGCGGTAAGGGATCGGCGCGGGCGCGGTGCTCACGTGCACCCCGAAGATGCGTGCGAGCCGATCGACCGCCACCGCGAGGTGCGCATCGCCCAGTCCGCGCAGCAGCGTGTGGCCGCCGGTGCGCTCGATCCAGAGGGTGGGGTCGTCGGCGCTGATGCGGGCAAGCGCGGCGGACAGCTTGGCGTCATCGGACTGCGACACAGGACTGACGCTCACCGAGAACACCGGTGGCCGCGCAGCCGGAACCTCCGGCACGGCGGAACCCTGCGCTCGCGTCCACAGCAGCGTGCCCGCGGGCGTGCCGCCGAGCTTGGCGACCGCACCCACCTCGCCCGCCGCGAGCGCCTCCACCGCGAGGTGTTCGGCACCTCGCAGCCGGAACAACGCAGCCAGCCGCTCCTCGGCCCCGGTGGAGGCATTGCGCAGCCGGTCGCCCTGCCGGACCGTGCCGGAGAGCACCTTGAGCATCGACACCTGACCCACGAACGGGTCGGCCACTGCGCGGAACACGTGCACCAGCGGTTCGCCGCCCGGCTCCGCGGCCACCTCGATCGGCACGGCATCGGCACCGAGCAGGATGCGGGAATCCCGCGAGCGCGACGAGGGGGCGAGTTCGCAGATCAGATCGAGCACCCGATCGATCCCGGTGTCGGTCACCCCCGAGCACACCAGCACGGGCACCGCAGCACCTGCCGCCACCTCGTCGGCCAGCGTGCGCCGCAACTGCGCCGGCGTCGGTTCGCGTCCATCGAGGTAGGCCTCCAGTTGCGCGTCGTCGTGGGCGACCACCTCTTCGGTGACCTCGACGTGCAGTCGGTGCTCCTCGTCGGCAGCCGCAGCAGGAATCGGTTCGTCGCGGTGCGAACCGTCGTCGGCATAGACGTGAGCCTGCTCGGAGAGCACATCGGCGATCGCGTGGAAGTCGCTCTCCTCGCCGAGCGGCACCTCGAGCGGCCACAGGCCCGCACCGAAGCTCTGGCGCAACTGCGCGAGCACGGCGCGGAAGTCCGCCCGCGCCCGATCCTCCTGGGTGACCACGATCATGCGCGGCATCGCGGCGGTCGCGGCCCATGCGGTGCGCGTGCCCGCCGTGACCCCGTCGACCGCGTCGACGACGACAAGGGCGAGGTCGGCGATCAGCAGCGCGGCATCCACGGCCCCGGCGAAGTCGGGATGCCCGGGCGTGTCGGCCAATGTGAGGTCGTGACGCGCGCCGTCGTCGTCGGTCCACTCCAGCGGCGCCAGCGACAGCCCCGTCGACATCCGCCGGGCGACGGACTCCGGATCGTGGTCGCACACGGTGGTGCCCTGCTCGACCGTTCCCTTGCGCGCGATCACCCCCGCGCGCAGCAGCAGCGCCTCGGCGAGCGTCGTCTTGCCCGCGCCCGAGGCGCCGACCAGCGCGACGGTGCGGTGACTCGGTGCGACGTCCATGGGTCCTCCCACCACGATGCGTGCGTTTCGACCATCGTGGCGCGCCGGAACGGCGAGCACCAGGGGCGCAGCAGCGCGCTTCGGGTTCGGAGATCCCTCCCCCGAAGCATCTCCGAACCCCGACGGCGCGCCGCCGGCGGCGCGCCTCCTCCCCCGATCGGGCGACGCCTCCACTCAAGAGACGCGAAAAGTCGCCATTCATCACGCGAAAAGACTGAACCGGCCGGGAGAATCCTGCGTGACTGCTCATCGGTACCCGTAAGGCATGGCGCGAAGGCCCGCCGACCTGGGAGAATGGGAGCACGCGGTCGGGGGATCGCGCGGGGAACGGGGAGAGGATGGCACGGTTCGGCGCGGATGCCCGGCGCGACGCGACCACCGCCTTGGACAAGGCGGCCGACGCGGACCTCGTGCTGCGCACACGATCGGGCGATGCCGCCGCATTCGGCGAACTGTGGCGCCGGCACTACCGCTCGGGGCTCGCGGTGGCGGCATCCGTCACGCAGTCCTTCGACGCCGACGACCTCGTGCAGGAGGCGTACGCGCGCATCTACCAGTCGATCCGCGCCGGCGGCGGACCCACTGGAGCGTTCCGCGCCTACCTGTTCACCAGCATCCGTAATACCGCCGCGGCGTGGGGCAGGGCGAGCCGCGAGTCCGCGAGCGAGCTGTTGGACACCGTCGAAGACCCGTCCAGCACCGAGCAGGCGACAGCGGATGCTCTCGATCGCGGTCTCACGGCGCGCGCCTTCCGGTCGCTGCCGACGCGGTGGCAGGAAGTGCTCTGGTATACCGAGATCGAGCAACTGAAGCCGGCCGAGGTCGCGCCGTTGCTGGGCATGAAGGCGGCGGCCGTGGCGCAGCTCGCCTACCGGGCGCGCGAAGGCCTGCGCGAGGCGTGGGTGCAGGCGCACCTGCAGTCCCTGCCCGAGGGCTCGGAGTGCGCCTGGACGGTGGAGCACCTCGGCGCCTACGCCCGCGGCGGCCTCGCCAAGCGCGACACCGCGCGACTCGAACTGCACCTGGGTGAGTGCGTGCGCTGCGCGATCGTCGCCGGCGAGGCGAAGGAGGTCTCGCATCGGTTGGCGCTCGTGCTGCTACCCCTGACCGTGGGCGTCGCCGGGGGCGGTGCGTACCTCGCCACCGTGCAGACCGGCGGCGCACCGGTGGCGACCGCGGCGGCGATGCCGTCGTGGGTGACCACCGGCGCGGTCACGGGAGTCGCCGCCCCGGTCGCGGGGGTCGCCGCAGCGGGGACTGCCGGAGTCGCCGGCGGCGCAGGCATCGCCTCCGGCCTGGGCGCGCTGATCGGCGTGGCCGCAGCGGGCATCGTCGTGGCCGCAGCGGCGCTCGCCGCCGGAGTCGCACCCGCGCTGCTGCAGAACGCGATAGCCGGCTCCGCCGCCTCGCACGTGCAGCAGGTCACGCCCGACAGCGTGCGCGGCATCGGCTCCGACGCACTGATCGCCGTGCCGCCTGCGGGCGTCGGAGGACTCTCCCCCGTCAGCCCCGACACCCTGGATCCCGGTGCCGTGATCGCCGCCCCGCCTGTGGCACCCGTCGCGCCCATCGCGAACGTGCCCGGCGTCATCGCGCCCGTAACGAAGCCCGCCCACCCCGGTACGTCAGGCACAGCGCCGGGCACCGGGGGCACGACCACCCCGGGCGGCGGGAGCACCACCACTCCGCCGACCACTCCCACCACCCCGCCCACCACGCCCACGACGCCACCCAGCACTCCGCCGACGACCCCGCCGATCACCCCGCCCGTCGTGGCGCTGCCACCCGGTGCGCCGTCGATCGCCGGCCACAGCGTCACCGGCGGCAACGACGGCATCGCCCTCAGCCTGCGGCTCGCGGCGGCGCCCGGCGCGACCGTGCAGGTGCTCGTCGCCGACGCCGTCGTCGCCACGGTGACCGCGGACTCCTCGGGCGCGGCATCCGCACAGCTCGCCATCGGCTGGCGGCAGGTCGCCACCGACCCGCGCATCGGCGTGCGCTACGTCGCCGGTGACCGCACGGGTCCGGTGCAGTCGGTGCGACTGCTGAAGCTGCTGCTCTGATCGCGCGCCCGTAGACTGGACCGCATGGCAGAGACCACCCCGGATGCGGCCCGCGCGCGGGTGACCGCGCTCGACGCGGTGCGACTGCTGGTCGAACTGTTCGCAGTGTTCAGCCTCGGCTTCTGGGGCTTCAGCCGGTTCAGCTTCCCCGGCAACCTCGTCGCCGGGGTGCTCGCCCCGCTGGTCGCCATCGCGCTGTGGGCCCTGTTCGTCTCGCCGAAGGCGATGCTGCGCGTGCACCCGTTCCTGCGGGCGGTCGTCGAACTGCTCGTGTTCGCTGCAGCCACCGTGGCGTGGTGGGATCTCGGCCAGACCTGGGTCGGGCTCGGCTTCGCGGTCGTCGCCGTCGCGTCGGGCGTACTCGTCGGTCGCAACCGGCTGTCATGAGCGACGTCGTCGCCCGCCTGCGCACAGCGCTGGGCGACGCGGTCGACACCGACGAACAGCACCTCACGTCGACCCGGGCCGACAAGTCGGGCCACCGCTCGCCGGGTGCGCCGCTGGCGATCGTGCACGCCCGCACGGTCGCCGACGTGCAGACGGCACTGCGCATCGCGACCGCCACGCGCACCCCGGTGGTGCCGCTAGGCGCAGGCACGGGTCTCGCCGGCGGCGCAGGCGCCGGACCGGGCGAACTGGTGCTCTCACTGCGCAGCATGAACCGTCTCCTCGAGGTGCGCCCCGACGACCGCCTCGCCGTGGTCGAACCGGGCATCCTGAACGCCGACCTGAACGCCGCCCTCGCCCCGCACGGCGTGTGGTGGCCGCCCGATCCGGCCAGCCGCGCGATCTCCACCGTCGGCGGCAACATCGCCACGGGTGCCGGCGGGCTGCTGTGCGCCAAATACGGCGTGGTGCGCGACGCCGTGCTGGGCGTCGACCTCGTACTCGCCGACGGGCGGCTGCTGCACCTCGGTCACCGCAGCGTGAAAGGGGTCACGGGCTTGGATCTCACGTCGCTCGTGATCGGCTCGGAAGGCACGCTCGGTGTGGTGGTGGGCGCCACGCTCAAGCTGCGCCCGCTGGTGGCTGGCACGGTATGCACAATCGCGGCGGTGTTCGACGATGTGCGCATCGCCGCAGCGGCGGCGGCCGCTGTGACCGCGGCGGGGCTCGAGCCGTCGATCATGGAGCTGATGGATGCCGCCTCGCTCGCGGCCGCGCATGTGCTGCTGGATCTCGATCCGCCACCCATCGACGCGGCGCAGCTGACCGTGCAGACCGACGGCGCCGGAGCCGCACGCGACGCGGACGCCATCGTGGCGGTGCTGCGCGCGCACGGCGGCACGGTCGAGGTGACCCAGGACCGCGAGGAGGGTGACCGGCTGCTGCGCATCCGAAGGGCGATGCATCCGGCGATGGAGTCGCTCGGAGCGACGCTCATCGAAGATGTGGCCGTGCCGCGCAGTGCGCTGGCCGCCATGTTCGACGAAATCGCCCTCATCGAACGCGAATACGGCCTGCGCATCCCCACCGTGGCGCACGCGGGTGACGGAAATCTGCATCCCAACTTCATCTTCGAGCCCGCGCCTGAGGGCGAGCCGCTGGCCGTGCCCGACGTCGTCTGGCAGGCGGCGGACGACCTGTTCCGTGCCGCGCTGCGCCTGGGCGGCACGCTCAGCGGAGAGCACGGCATCGGCGTGCTCAAGCGGCGATGGCTCGCCGACGAGCTCGGCGACGACCAGTGGCAGCTGCAGCGTCAGCTCAAGGCCGTGTTCGACCCGCTCGGCATCATGAATCCGGGCAAGGTCTTCGCATCCTGACGACTCAGAGCCCCTGCCACTCGGGCTTGTTGGCGTACGCGTAGCGGTAGTAGTCGGCGTGCCGCAGAGCGGAGGCCGCAGCCTCATCGACGACGACCGTCGCGTGCGGATGCAGCTGGATCGCCGATCCCGGCAGCGACGCCGTGACCGGGCCCTCGACGGCGCCCGCGACCGCGTCGGCCTTGCCCACGCCGAACGCCAGCAGTACCAGGTGACGCGCCCGCAGGATCGTGCCGAGCCCCTGGGTGATGCAGTGCCGCGGCACATCGTCGGCGCGCTCGAAGAATCGCGCGTTGTCGGCCCGGGTCTGCTCGGTGAGCGTCTTCACGCGCGTCAGCGAGGCGAATGACGACCCCGGTTCGTTGAAGCCGAGATGCCCGTCGGTGCCGATGCCCAGCAGCTGGATCGCCACACCGCCGGCTGCCGCGATCGCCCGCTCGTAGTCGGCGCCGGCGTGCTCGACGCCCTCCCGCGCGCCGTCGGGCACGCGCACGCGCGCCGGGTCGAGACCGAGCGGTTCGACCACCTCGCGGCGGATCACGTTGCGGTAGCTCTCCGGGTGATCCGGGTCGATGCCCACGTACTCGTCGAGCGCGAAGCCGCGCACGCGCGACACGTCGACGCCGGCCAGTCGGGGGCGCAGCGCCTCGTACACCGGCAGCGGCGTGGACCCCGTCGCCAGCCCGAGCACCACCTCGGGGTCGGTGTGCACGAGCCGCACGATCTCGTCGGCGACCAGCGCGCCGGCCGCCGCGGCGTCCGGGACGATGACGACTTCAGCCATGGGACAGTACCTCCGTGCTGCGAATATCTGGATCAGGCGCTCCGCCCACGATAGCGGCGCCGAGCGCCGCCGCCGGCGACCCGGCCGGCAGCAGCTCGATGCGCTCGTCGAGGTGCAGCGAGCGGAGGAACGCGGAGTCGGCCGCAGAGGTGCGCAGCAGCGTGCGCACCTCGGCCATCAGCCGCTCGCCGAGCGCGGTCACCCCGCCGCCCAGCACCACGACGTCGACGTCGTCGGTGAGCACGAGGATGCGCACCGCGGCCGCGACGCCGTGCGCGAGCCCCGCACGCAGCGCTATCGCCTGCGCATCGCCGGCGTCGGCGGCGTCGAACACGTCGCGCACCGGCAGCGCACCCGGTCGCCCCCAGCGGGCGGCGATCGCCGCACCGCCCGCGAAGGCCTCGATGCAGCCGCGCTGCCCGCAGCGGCATGCCGGACCCTCGGGATGCACCGAGATGTGCCCCACTTCGCCCGCGGTGCCGCGCTCGCCGCGCCACAGCGCACCGTCGACGACGAAACCGGCCGCCACCCCGGTGCCCAGGTTCAGATACGCCATCGATCCCGGCGCCGCACGCAACCGGTAGGCGCCGACCGCGGCGGCCTTGACATCGTTCTCGATGCGCACCCGTGCGCCGAGCGCGGGTGCGCAAGCGGCGGCGAGATCGAGCTGCTCGACTCCGAGGTTCACGGCGTGCAGCACCTGCGCCGCCCCCGGCGCCACCAGACCGGGGATGCCGATGCCGATGGAGTCGATCGCGCTGCCGC
>CAYLMS010000034.1:0-10015 GCA_964384455.1 uncultured Microbacterium sp.
AGGGCGACGGTTCCCCGTCGCCCCCTTCGGTGAACTGCGTCTCAGCTCGAGCTGACTCCGTGGGTCGCGACGACCGACACGAGGATGATCGTCCAGATGATGCCGATCACGATGCCGAGCGCGATGAAGATCCAGCCCAGAATGATCGCGATCTTGGCCGGCGTGTTGTCGAATCCGGCCTTCTTGCTCTGCGAGCGAGCCACGTAGCCCAGGATCAGGCCGATCAGCGTGAAGAAGAACGTGAGCACGAGCGCGACGATGCCGAGCGTGCGGCCCGGGTCCTCGGTCGGCGCGCCCACGGGCGCCGGCGGTGCCGCCGCGTACGCGGGCGGGGCGGGCTGCTGCGAGCCGTCGGGAGCGGGCGTGGTCATGGAATGCCTCCTATGCGGCGTCGATGAATGACGCTTCCGAGGTTATCGGTACAAGCCGTCCGCGCGACAGTGCCACGCGACACGAATCGTCATGCTCGCCGGGCGCTACACCTCACTCGCGGGCTCGGTCGCCAGCACGTCCTCCGCCGCCTGCACGATCGGGATCGCCGCCGTCGTGGTCTCCAGCCCCGACAGGCGTGCGGGCGAGAGCTGCTTGGCCACCTCGTCGCGACTCATCAAGCCGGCCTCGACCACGAGGTCGGCGATGTTGTGCCCGGTCAGCAGCGCGGTCTTGGCGAGCGCCGCGGATGCCGCGTAGCCGATGAACGGCGTGAGCGCGGTGACCACCCCGACCGACGAGCCGACCATGGCACCGAGGCGCTCGCGGTTGGCGGTGATGCCCTCGACGCAGTTCACCCGCAGCGTCCACATCGCCTGGCGCATCCAGATGATCGACTGGAAGATGGAGTGCGCGATCACCGGCTCGAAGGCGTTCAGCTGCAACTGCCCGCCCTCGACCGCCATCGTGACGGTGAGGTCGGCGCCGGCCACGGCGAACGCCACCTGGTTCACCGCTTCGGGGATCACCGGGTTGACCTTGCCCGGCATGATCGACGACCCCGCCTGCTGGGCCGGCAGGTTGATCTCGCCGAAGCCGGCCTGCGGCCCCGACGACAGCAGCCGCAGATCGTTGCAGATCTTCGACAGCTTGATCGCGTTGCGCTTGAGCGAGGCCGAGAACGACATGAACGATCCGGTGTCGCTGGTGGACTCGACCAGATCGGTCGCGGTGGCCAGATCCTGACCGCTGATCTCGCGCAGGTGCCGCAGCACGGCAGGGGCGTACCCGGCGTGGGTGGTGATGCCCGTGCCGATGGCGGTGGCGCCCATGTTGATCTCGTACAGCAGGTAAGCGTTCTCGTTCAGACGCAGCCGGTCGTAGCCGAGCGTGGTGGCGAAGCCGTGGAACTCCTGGCCCAGGGTCATCGGCACGGCATCCTGCAGCTGGGTGCGACCGACCTTGAGCACGTCGTGGAACTCCACCGCCTTGTCGCGGAAGGCCTGCTCGAGCAGGCCGAGCTCCTCCAGCAGGCTGCGCAGCGTGAGCGACAGCCCCACCTTGATCGCCGTCGGATACACGTCGTTCGTGGACTGGCTGCGGTTGGTGTCGTCGATCGGCGAGAGGAACGCGTAATCGCCCTTCGCGCGACCGGCGAGCTCCAGCGCGATGTTGGTGATCACCTCGTTGGCGTTCATATTGGTCGAGGTGCCGGCGCCGCCCTGGATGACGCCCACGACGAACTGGTCGTGGAACTCGCCGTCGATCACCCGCTGCGAGGCCCGGTCGATCAGGTCGGCCTTGGCGGCATCGAGCACGCCGATCTCGCGGTTGGCGCGCGCGGACGCCTGCTTGACCATCGCGAGCGCGATGATGAGGTCGGGGTACACCGAGATGGGCCGCTTGGCGATCGGGAAGTTCTCCAGCGCCCGGGCCGTATGGATGCCCCAGTAGGCGTCGGCCGGCACCTCCATGGAGCCCAGCGAATCGGTCTCGGTGCGGGTGCGCGTCGTTGCGTCCAGTGCCATGTGCGGTGTCCTTGTGGGTCGCGGTCGAATGCTCCCGAGCCTACGCCCGCGGCATCCGCACGCCTGTCGACAGTCTGTAGGGTGCCGCGCGCCGCGCTGGACACGACGTACAGTGCGCCGCCGCGACGGATCAGCGAGCGGGCGGCGGTTTGCGGGAGAAGCGCTCCAGCCGCTCGGCAGGGCTGAGCGCCGCCATGCGTTCGAGCCACGCCGCATCGAAGAAGTCGGCGGTCTCGGCGTCGACCACCGGCACCACGGCATGGGTGATCGTGTCGTCGTACACGTGCACCAGGTGGAAGGACTGCCCGGCATCCATGCCGTTCACCTCGGATGCGGGCAGGGCGAGGTTCATCGTGTAGCACGTCGCCGAGGCGACGCTCACCGGCACCCCCGCGAACACACCGCTGGTGGAATGGTGCAGATGACCGGCCAGGATGGCGCGCACGTCGCTGCCCGCGATCGCCTCGGCGAGCGCGTCCTGATCGCGCAGTTCGAGGATGTCGAAGAACGGGATGTGACTCGGCAGCGGCGGATGGTGCATCGCGAGCAGCGTGCCGAGCGGTGCGGGTTCGGCGAGCACGCTCCGCAGCCAGGCGAGCTGGGCCGCGTCGAGCTCGCCGTGATGCCATCCGGGAACGCTGGTGTCGAGCGCGATCAGCCGCAGTCCGCCGAGGTCCCAGACACCGGTCACCGGCTCCAGGGTCGGCGGCACGTCGAGCAGGCCTGCGCGCAGCGCCGGGCGCTCGTCGTGGTTGCCTGCCACCCACACGGTCGCAGCGCCCAGCCGCGCGGCGACCGGCTCGACCGCGGCCCGCAGCGCCCGGTAGGCCTCGGGTTCGCCCATGTCGGCCAGGTCGCCGGTGATCACGATGGCGTCGGGTTGCGCGCCGATGCGTTCGATCGCGGCCAGGGTTCGGGCGAGATTCGCCTGCGTGTCGTAGCGGCCGCCGAGCGGCGCGTTGCCGGCCAGCAGGTGCGGGTCGCTGAGGTGCACGATCAGCCGGCGCGCCGCCGGATGCCGGCCGAACTGCACGGACGCCGCAGGGGTCATGCCCCCAATCTAGGGCGGCGGGCTCAGCGGTGCGCGACGATCAGCAGCAGGCCGCCGAGCACCGCCAGGCCGCACAGGCCGAACGCGGCGTAGGCGCCGATCAGCGCCACCCGCTTCTGCGCCGTGGTCAGCGGGCTGCGCTTGGCGGCCTTCGCCGCGGCCTTGGCGGCGCGGCGCGCCTCCTTCTCGGTGATCACCGTGATCGCGTCGGTGAACTCCGCAGGCGGGGCCACCGGCACGCGGCCCGCCCGCACCAGCAGTCGCACCGCGACCGCGTAGCATCCCACCACCAGCACGGCGCCGACCAGTGCGGCGGCGAACACCTGCAGGAACGCGAACCAGTTGATCGCGATGATCACCGCACACCGTCCTTTCCGGCGCGCTTCGCGTCGGCGCGCGCTGCCCGCGCCTCGTCGCGCAGGATGGCGCGCTGGCGGCGGGTGGGCGGCGGGTTGCGCTTGACCTTGACCGCGAGCCCGGAATCGGCGACCTCGCTCATCGCGTTGGCGGCGGAGACGTGGTGGCGGCGCGAGCGCCACAGCAGGAACAGGATCACCGCGAGCGCGAGCACCGCGTCGATGACGATGCCCCAGGTGCCCAGCATCCGCACGATCACGGCGGCGAGCGCGCCGACTGCACCGGCCGCGGGCAGCGTGAACAACCAGCCCAGGCCGATGCGCCCCGCGGTGCGCCAGCGCACTTTGGATCCGCGTCGGCCGAGCCCCGAGCCGATCACCGAACCCGAGGCGACCTGCGTGGTCGACAGCGCGAACCCCAGTGCGCTGGAGGCGAGGATGGTGGCGGCGGTCGCAGTCTCGGCCGAGAAGCCCTGCGCCGGCTTCACATCGGTGAGCCCCTTGCCGAGCGTGCGGATGATGCGCCAGCCACCCATGTAGGTGCCGAGCGCGATCGTGAGCGCGCAGGCGAAGATCACCCAGATGTGCGGATCGGTCTGGGCCGAGCTCTGCCAACCCGCGGCGATCAGAGCGAGCGTGATCACGCCCATCGTCTTCTGCGCGTCGTTGGTGCCATGCGCCAGCGCCACGAGCGACGAGGTGAAGATCTGCCCCCAGCGGAAGCCGTCGCGCCCGTCGGGCTTGCCGTCGTAGCGTCGGGTGATCAGATAGGCCAGACGGGTGGCGAGGAACGCGATGACCCCTGCGGTCAGCGGCGAGATCACCGCGGGCAGGATCACCTTGCCGAGCACCACGCCGAAGTCGATGGCGCTCGCGCCGACGCCCACCAGGGCGGCCCCGATGAGACCGCCGAACAGCGCATGCGACGAGCTCGACGGCAGCCCCAGCAGCCAGGTCACCATGTTCCAGGTGATCGCGCCGATCAGGCCCGCGAAGATGAGCTGCAGCAGCAGTTCGGCCGAGCCTATCTGCTGCTCGCGGATGATGCCGTGCGAGACCGTCTTCGACACCTCGGTCGACAGGAACGCGCCGACCAGGTTGAGCACGGCCGCCAGCAGCACCGCCACCTTGGGCCGCAGCGCGCCCGTCGCGATGGGCGTGGCCATGGCGTTGGCGGTGTCGTGGAACCCGTTCGTGAAGTCGAAGAAGAGCGCCAGCGCGATGACCAGGACGACGATCAGGGGTACGGTGTCCACCGGTCGCTTTCCATGAGGAGGGGAAGGGAAGGTGCCGACGAGATCGGCGTCGCGAACGAACAGTTCACCGTGGGTTCATGCTCCGGCAACCGGGCCAGATGAAATCCTCGCACACCGCGGCGGCATCCGGTAACCGAGCGGCTGAGAATCACGCGCCCTGCGGCTAGCGTGGACGGGTGACTGCCGCAGCCTGCTCGCCCGCACCGATCGCCGACCGACGCCCGACCGTGCGCACCCACCATGGAGACGTGTTCACCGACCCGTTCGATTGGCTGCGCGACAAGGATGCCCCCGACGTCACCGCGCACCTGCAGGCCGAGAACGCCTACACCGACGCCCGCACGGCGCACCTGGAGGGCCTGCGCCAGCGAGTGTTCGACGAGATCAAGGCGCGCACCCAGGAGACCGACCTGTCGGTGCCCACGCGGCGCGGCGACTGGTGGCACTACTCGCGCACCGTGGCGGGCAGCCAGTACGGCATCCACTGCCGCGCCCCGCTCGCCGCACCCGACGACTGGACCCCGCCCGTGCTGACCCCGGGCGTCGCGGTGCCCGGCGAGCAGGTGCTGCTCGACGGCAACGTGGAGGCGGCCGGGCACGAGTTCTTCGCGCTCGGCTCGCTGGACTCCACCCGCGACGGTCGGTTCGTGCTGTACGGCATCGACACCACCGGCGACGAGCGCTATACGATCCGGGTGCGCGACCTGGTGACCGGCGAGCTGCTGGCCGACGAGATCACCGGCACGTCGGCGGGCGCGGAGTTCTCGCCCGACGGCGCCTCGATCGTCTACACGACGGTCGATGACGCGTGGCGGCCCGACACGCTGTGGCGCCATGCGATCGGCACCGAGGTCGCCGCCGACGTCGTGCTGTTCCACGAGCCCGACGAGCGGTTCTGGCTGGGCGCCGGATTCACCCGTAGCGAGCGGTTCCTCGTGATCGGGCTGGGGTCGTCGATCACGTCGGAGTCGTGGCTGGTGCCCGCCGACGACCTCACGGCGCAGCCGCGGGTCGTGTGGCCGCGCAGCGAGGGCGTGGAGTACTCGGTCGACCACGCGGTCGTGGGCGGCGAGGACGTGCTGCTGGTGCTGCACAACGATGGTGCGCTCGACTTCGAGCTGGTGCAGGTGAGCGCCGCCGACCCGCAGGGCGAGCGCCGCGTCATCCTGCCGCACGTGCCCGGCCGCCGCCTGCTCGACGCGGACTGCTTCCGCGACTTCGCCGTGGTGGACTACCGCCGTGACGGGCTGGCGCGCACGGGGCTGCTCGACTACGAGTCGGGCGCGGTGCGCGAGCTCGAGTTCGGCGAGCCGCTGTTCGCGGCCGGCGCGTCGGGCAACCCGGAATGGGCGCCGCCGGTGATCCGGCTGGGCTATGCGTCATTCGTCACGCCGGGCACGGTCTACGAGTACGAGCTGGCGACCTCGCGGATGCTGCTGCGCAAGCAGCAGCCGGTGCTCGGCGGCTACGACCCGGCCGACTACGGGCAGGCGCGGGTGTGGGCCGAGGCGGGCGACGGCACCCGCATCCCGGTCTCGCTGGTGTGGAAGCGCTCGTTCGGCGAGCCAGGGGCCGCGTTGCGACCCGTGCACTTGTACGGCTACGGGTCGTACGAGCACTCGATCGATCCTGGCTTCTCGGTGGCGCGGCTGTCGATGCTCGACCGCGGGGGCGCGTTCGCCGTCGCGCACGTGCGCGGCGGGGGCGAGCTGGGCAGGCAGTGGTATGAGGAGGGCAAGCTCGGCGCCAAGGCCAACACGTTCACCGACTTCGTCGACTGCGCCAGGCATCTGGTGACTCACGGCTACACCACCCCGGCACAGTTGGTGGCCGAAGGCGGGTCGGCGGGCGGACTGCTGATGGGCGCGGTCGCCAACCTCGCCCCCGAGTTGTTCGCCGGCATCCTGGCGGCCGTGCCGTTCGTCGACCCGCTGACCACGATCCTCGATCCCTCGCTGCCGCTGACGGTGATCGAATGGGACGAGTGGGGCGACCCGCTGCACGATGCCGAGGTCTACGCCTATATGAAGTCGTACTCCCCGTATGAGAACGTGCGCGATGGCGTCTCCTATCCGCGGATCCTGGCGATGACCTCGCTCAATGACACCCGCGTGCTCTATGTGGAACCGGCGAAGTGGGTGCAGCGACTGCGCGAGGCGGGCGCCGATGCGCTGATGCGGTGCGAGATGGTCGCTGGCCACGGCGGGGTGAGCGGGCGCTACAACGCCTGGCGCGAGCGCGCGTTCGAGCTGGCCTGGCTGCTCGACGTGCTCGGCCTGGCCGACGCCGGCTGAGCTCCGCCGCCGCACCTCCCAGGCACCGACCGCCCCCGGTGTCCCACTTTCTCGGCCCGATGTCCCACTTTCTCGGGCCGGTGTCCCACTTTCTCGGGTTCCCGCGCCTGGGAGTCCGAGAAAGTGGGACACGGTTCGACGGCCACCGGTGATGGGTCGGTCACGGCGTCCATCCGGCGGCGCGCAGGGCTGCGGCGACCTTGGCGATCGCCGCGGAACCGGATCCGTGCAAGTGGTGGTCAAGGATGCGCACGTGCTGCCAGCCGTGGGCGCGGATGCGATCCCAGCGGTCGGCATCCTTGCGGAACTGCTCGGTGCTCTCGGCATGCACTCGACCGTCGTACTCGACTCCGACCCTCCAACGCAGATAGGCGAGGTCGAGTTCGGCGACGAAGCCGCCGCCATCGTCGCGTAGCACCCACCCGGTGTGCGCTTCTGGGAGTCCGGCGCGCCCGAGCAGCAGCCGCAGCCGGGTCTCGCGAGGCGACCGCACGCCGCTGCGCACGTGTAGGAGTGCGCGCTGCAGCACCCGTGCGCGCGTGTCACCCATAGCCTCGATCTCCTCCGCCAGCTGCTGCGTCGCAGTCAACGGTTCGCTGCCCGAGATGAGGAAGTCAGCAGCGGCGACGAGGTCATCGAGTCGCCATAGTGCTGCGGTCTGGCGCCAGGCGCGCACAGGGTGCTCGACCGGCAGTCCTCGGCCGACGACGAGTGCGGCCGGCTGTCTGACCTGCAGTCGGTGCCCGCGCACGCCGACGACCCGCGGTTCGCGTTGCGGACGGTGCGCCGAGACATGGATGCCGGGGCGGTAGGGCCATTCCGGCATAGGGGCACCGAGCAACGCGAGCGCCGTTTCGTGGCTGAAGAACTGCCAGGACTTGAGTCGCGGCAGGTACTCCATGCACCGTGAGACGAGGTCACAGGCGGGCGGCGCGTCTTCGGTGGCACGCACTCCATGGAAGGGGGTGCGCAACGTGCGACTGCACAGGCCGCTGGGTGTGGCACCCGCGGCCAGCGCCTGGGCGACGCTGAAGATCGCGGGGAGTTCAGACGGCAGTGCGGGTGGCCGGGGCATGGTGCCACGCTGGCGAACGGTGCACGCTGCCGCGGCCTTTTCCACAGTCTCGTGCCGACAGGCGCGATGCCGCCGGGCTGTGCAGTCACAGGCGCCGCGGCATCCCGCCCGGTGGCGGCGCGGTCGACCCGACGACGAGCACACCCGCGCATGTCCCACAACCTCGGCTTCCCAGGCTCGGGATGCCGAGAAAGTGGGACACGGCCTGGAGAAAGTGGGACACGGCCGGGGTAAAGAGGGAGGGGAGGGGGGCGGCTCAGCCGAAGAGCGCGGCGGCCTCCTGGTAGCGGTACAGGGGCACGGTGTTCAGCTCGCCGAGCGCGTCGGCGAACGGCACCCGCACGATGTCGGTGCCGCGCAGCGACACCATCTGGCCCCATGCGCCGTCGGTGACGGCATCCGCCGCCGCCAGTCCCAGCCGGGTCGCGAGCACGCGGTCGAAGCCGGAGGGCGAGCCGCCTCGCTGGATGTGCCCCAGTACGGTCGAGCGCGTCTCGATGCCGGTGATCCGCTCGATCTCGGGCGCCAGCACATCGCCGATGCCGCCCAGGCGCGGGCGGTGGAAGGCGTCGAGCCCCTTGTCGCTGTACGCCTCGGTCATACCGGTGAGAGTGAAGCCCTCCGACACCACCACGAGCGGTGCCCGACCGCGGGAGAAGGCCCGGCCGACCAGTTCGCAGATCTCGTCCATCGACATCGGCACCTCGGGGATGCAGATCACGTGCGCACCCGCCGCCATGCCCGCGTGCAGGGCGATCCAGCCGACGTGCCGGCCCATCACCTCGGCGATCATGCAGCGCTGGTGCGAGTCGCCGGTGGTGCGCAGCCGGTCCATCGCGTCGGTGGCGATGTTCACGGCGGTGTCGAACCCGAACGAGTAGTCGGTCGCCCGCAGATCGTTGTCGATGGTCTTCGGCACGCCGAGCACGTTGATGCCGTCGCCGACCAGCCGGTTCGCGGCAGCGAGCGTGCCCTCGCCGCCGATCGCGATGATGCCCTCGATGCCGTGCTGGGCGAGGGTCGTCGCGATATTGGCGGCACCACCGCGCCCCTCATAGGGATTGGTGCGACTGGTGCCGAGGATGGTGCCGCCGACTTTCGACAGCCCCTTCACCTCGTGCCGGGTGAGCGGGAAGAAATCTGCGTCGACCACGCCGCGCCAGCCGTCGCGGATGCCGACGAACTCGAGGTCGTGCGCGGTGGTGCCCTTGAGCACCGTGCCGCGGATCACCGCGTTCAGCCCGGGACAGTCGCCGCCGCTGGTGAGGATGCCGATCTTCATGGGGAGGTCCTTACCTGCCGATGGGGAGGGATGCGGCGACGCTGCCTTGCTCGACCTTACCCCTCCCGGTGACGCAGCCTCGCCGCGCCGAGGGTCAGGCCCCGCCGAGCGCCTGACGAAGCAGGTGCATCAACGCCGACAGCTGCACGGAGTCGCTCGAGAGCGGGTCGACCGCCTCGCCGTCGAGCGCGCGCGCGGCGAGCGACTGCTTGGAGTCGATCAGCTCGGCGATCTTGGTGTCGAGGGTGTGTGCGGCGATCACCCGCCACGCCGTCACCGGCTCGTCCTGCCCGATGCGATGCACCCGGTCGATCGCCTGCGTCTGCTCGGCCGCAGTCCAGCTCAGCTCGGCCAGCACCACGTTCGACGCCGCCTGCAGGTTCACGCCCACCCCGGCCGCCGTCAGCGAGCACACCGCGATCCCGACGTGCGGGTCGGTGTTGAACGCATCGATCGCCTGCTGGCGCGCGGGCGTGGTCTGGTCGCCGCGCAGCGACACGGTGCGCAGTCCGGATGCCGCGAAGTGGGCCTCGGCGGCATCCATCACGTCGATGTGCTTGGCGAAGAACACCACCTTGCCGACGTTGTGCGACAGCTGCGCCGCGTAGTCAGCCGCGAGCGCCGCCTTTGCCTGGCCGATGCGCCGCATCAGGTTGAAGACGTTGCCCTCGCTCTCGGCTTCCTTGGCGTCGCGCCGCTCCCACGTCGCCACCTGCCGTACGAGCCCCTGATCAATACCCTCG
>CAYLMS010000034.1:10025-10366 GCA_964384455.1 uncultured Microbacterium sp.
ACGACCTCGTCGCCGCTGCGGGCCGCAAGCGCGCTGTCGTATCGCTTGAGCAGGCGGCGGGCCAGCGCACGCTCGGCTTCGCGTATCGAATTCCCGAGACTGCCCTCGAGCTCGACCGGCATGTCAGCGATCCGCCGCGCCGGAATGTCAGCAGCGACGTCAATCTTGCGGCGGCGCACGATCCCGAGCTCGATCACCGTACGCCGGGCCGCCGGGTAGAAATCGAAATCCGTCGGTACGAGGCCGGTTTCCTCGAGCGCATTCATCAGCACCGGAGCGGGCTCCTTCTCCCCGACCCACCCGAGAAACTCCCAGATCGGCAGGAAGTCCTCGATGTCGTT
>CAYLMS010000035.1:0-10298 GCA_964384455.1 uncultured Microbacterium sp.
GTCACGCTGCAGCTGAGCGCGCGCGGCGACGGCGGGCACGCCTCCTCCACGCCGGCCATGACCGCCGTGCGTCTCATCGCCCGGGCGGTCGACCGCCTCGACGCCGGCACCTTCCGGGCGCGCACACCGGCGACGATCTCGGGGATGCTGGCCGCCTTCGCCGATCGCGCGTCGCTGCTCGCGCGCCCGCTGTACCGGATGCTGGCCGCCTGGCCGTGGCTGACCGCCAGGGCGCTGACCCGCCTCGGCCCCGAGTCCGCCGCCTTCGTGCGCACCACGGTGGCCGCCACGATGGCCTCCGGGGGCACCGCCGCCAATGTGCTGCCCTCCCAGGCGCACGCCACCGTGAACCTGCGCATCGCGCTCGGCGAGTCGGTCGATTCCACCGTGCGGCGCGTGCGCCGCCGCATTCGCGATGCGAACGTGCGGATCACGGTGCTCGGCAGCGGCGAGCCGACCGCGCAGTCCCCCGCCGGCGGCGCGCCGTTCGCCGCGATCGCTGCCGCCGTCGAGGCATCCCATCCCGGCGCGGCGACCGTGCCGTACCTGATGATGCAGGCCAGCGATGCACGCCATTTCCACCGCTTCAGCCCGGCCGTATACCGGTTCGCCCCGCTGCTGATGTCGCCCGCGCAGCGCGCCTCCATCCACGGCGTCGATGAACGCGTCGAAGTCGCCGCGCTCGAACGCGGCGAGCGCTTCCATCGTGCGCTGATCGAGGGTCTAGGGTGAGGCCACCGCATCCCGCAGCGAAGGAGCACGGATGACGCGACGCGCCACCCTCGGCACGCTGGCCGGCGTGGTCGGCTTCCTGGCCTTCGTCGAGTTCACCAGCGGCGTGCTGCAGGGCTACTACACGCCGATGCTGACGAACATCGCCAGGCATCTGGGCATCCATGACGCCGACGTCAACTGGCTCGAGGGCGCCCAACTGATGCTCTCGGCCCTGGTGGTGCCCGCGTTCGCGAAGCTCGGCGACATGATCGGGCACAAGCGCATGCTGCTCATCTCCACCGCCGTCACCGCCGCCGCCTCGTTCGTGCTGCCGTTCACCGCCGACTTCTGGGTGTTCCTGACCGCCTGGGCGATCATGGGCTTCTACGTGGTGTGGCTGCCGCTGGAGATCGCGCTGATCTGGTCGCGCGCCCGCCGGCTCGACGGGCGCGCGGGCATCACGGCGCGGGCCGCCGGCATCCTTGTCGCAGCCCTCGAGATGGGAGCGATCCTCGGTGCGCTGCTGGGCGGCGCGCTGGTCGACGCACTCCCGCTGTGGATAGTGCTGCTCGTGCCGCCGGTGATGATCACTGTGTGCTTCGCGGTGGTGCTGTTCGGCGTGCAGGAATCGCCGGATGCCGTCGGCGGCATGTTCGACACGGTCGGGCTCGTGCTCATCTCACTGGCGCTGATCGCGTTCACGGGCGGCCTCAGCCTGCTGCGGCTGAGCGGGCCGGGCGACCCGGTCTCCTGGGGCGTCGTCGCGCTCGGCGTCGCGCTGGTCGTGCCGTTCGCGCGGTGGGAGCTGCGGCATCCTGATCCGCTGATCGACGTGCGCATGTTCCGCTCTCCGGCGCTCGGCCCGGTGTTCCTCACCGCCGGACTGTTCGGAGTGAGCGTGCTGGGCGCGCAGGCGCCGCTGTCGACGTTCGCGCGCACCGACCCGTCGGTCTACGGCTTCGGGCTCGGCACGAAGGGTTTTGCGACCTCGCTCATCATCGGGCTGTACCTCGTGGCGATGATCGTCGGGGCGCTCGCCTTCCCCGTCGCGGCGCGCCGGGTCACCCCGCGGATCACGCTCATCGTGGCCGCCCTGCTCGTGGGCGTCGGCTACCTGTTGTTCGTGCCGTTCCATGCCACCTACCCGCAGGTGATCGTGAACATGGTGATCGCGGGCATCGGCTCGGGCGCGCTGGTGGCGGCGCTGCCTGCGGCCGCCGCTTCGGCAGCGCCGCACACGCAGACCGGGGTGGCGACCGGGCTGACCAACTCGGTGAAGACGGTGGGCGGCGCGATCGCCTCGTGCGTGTTCGGCATCGCACTGCTGCACGGTGTGAGCGCCGGAGGCACCGCGGGTTCGTTCAGCGGCTATCTCACGGTCTGGATCGTGTGCGGAGTGACCGCGCTGGTGGCCGCGGTGCTGCTGATTTTCGTGCCGAAGCAGGCCTTCAGCGACCGCTCGGCGCAGTCGGCCGAGGTCACGACCGACGCGGCCTGATCGCAGTTTTCTTCTGTTTCGGCAGATCCGATGTCACCGTCGTGTGCTATACTATAGTTCAGAGATTCGAAGCAGTCGAAGCCAGGGACTCGCCGATACAGACAGGGATGGGCGCACAGCGCCGCAGAATCTCCGCGATCCTCCATCCCTTCGTCTTGCGAGCGAGCAGATGCACTCTTCATCGTCCTCCGCGTCCGGCGGCGACCGCACCGCGGCGCAGCTCGTCGACGCACTCATCGAGGTGCGGCGCAGCGCCGGCGCCCTCGAGGCGTGTGAGCTCCGCACCCTGCATGCCGTCGCAGCGCTGATCGAGCGGCAGCGCACCGAGCTGCGCACGGCTTCCGAGCGGGCCGCCGATCTGCCCGGGCGCAGCATGATCGCCGAACTGGCCACGGCGACGCGGGCGAGCGAGCGCACGGTGCAGCGCCGGCTGTGGGATGCCTGGGACCTGTGCGAGCGCTTCCCCACCCTGGTCAACGCCCTCGAGCACGGGAGCATCGCCCGCGGGCATGTGGCGGTGATCCACGAGGCCGGCGCCGCGATCGACGACCCCGAGTCCAGAACGCGGTTCACCGCGCAGGCCATCGCGCGCGCAGCAGAACTGACGCCGGGGCGCCTGCGGCCGGTGGCGCAGTTGCTGGCCGCGCGGGCGCAGCCGCGCACGCTCGCCGAGCGCCATGCCGCGGCGCGGCTGCGCCGCGCAGTGCGGATCGTCGACGGCGTCGACGGCATGTCCGACCTGATCGCGACGCTGCCCGCTGTGCTGGCGCACGGCATCCACGATCGGCTCACGCAGCTGGCGCATGCGGTGATCGACGCGCGCGGCCAAAGCGCCGACGCCGACCCGATGCTCGGCCCCGATGCCGCAGCTGCAGCAGACGCCGCGGCCGCCGCAGACGAGCGCTGCCTCGACGAGCTTCGGGCCGACGCATTCTGCGAGCTGCTGCTCACCGCGCGCGCCGACTCCTGCACCGCAGGCGACGCGCTCGACGCAGTGCGGGCCGCGGTGCAGGTCACCGTGCCGGTGCTCACTGCGGCCGGGGCCGGCGACGAACCGGCCGTGCTCGCCGGGTATGGCCCGATCGACCCCGACACCGCTCGGCGGCTGCTGGGCGCGGCATCCGCCTGGGAGCGGGTGCTGACCTGTCCCCGCAGCGGTGCGGTGCTGGCCGTCGATCGCTACCGGCCGAGCAAGCAGTTGCGCCGCTATCTGCGCGCCCGCGACGAACACTGCCGGTTCCCCGGCTGCCGCCAGCCGGTGCGGCGCTGCGATGTCGACCACACTGTGGATGCCGCCCTCGGCGGCCCGACCGAGCACACGAATCTCGCCCACCTGTGCCGCCGACATCACACGCTCAAGCACGCGTCGCCGTGGCGGGTGCGCCAGCTGCCCGGCGGGGTGCTCGAATGGACCTCGCCCGCGGGCCGGGTGTGCGCCGATCGACCGGAGCCGACCGTGCGCTTCGTGCCGGCCGACGATCCGCCGCCGTTCTGAGGCTATTCGCCTAGTCGGTTGCGGGTGCGCATGGCGCGCTCGGCCTCGCGCTTGTCCTCGCGTTCGCGCAGCGTCTGACGCTTCTCGAACTCGCGCTTGCCCTTGGCGACGGCGATCTCCACCTTCGCGCGGCCGTCGGAGAAGTACAGCCGCAGCGGCACCAACGTATAGCCGCCCGCCGAGACCGCGTGCGACAGCTTGATGATCTCCTCCTTGTGCAGCAGCAGCTTGCGCACGCGCTTGGCAGCGTGGTTGGTCCAGTGGCCCTGCGAGTACTCGGGGATGTGCACGGCATCGAGGTACACCTGTCCCCCGTCGATGTAGGCGTAGCCGTCGGTGAGGTTGGCGCGACCCTGCCGCAACGACTTCACCTCGGTGCCGGTGAGCACCAGTCCCGCCTCGTAGGTCTTCTCGACGGCGTAGTCGTGGCGCGCGCGCCGGTTGGTCGCGACGACCTTCTCCCCGCGCTCCCTCGGCATGGCCTGCTCCCGCATCCGTCTCGCGCCGCGCCGGTGCGCGCGGCAGCCTGCCAGTCTACCGGCTCACGCACGCAGCCAGCGGCGGATCGCGAAGCCGGCCGAGACGGCGGCGAGCACGACTCCGATGCCGATCAGCACGGGCACCACCATGAGCGCATCGCCCAGTCCGACCCAGGTGACCACGAACGCGACGCGGCTGCGCAGGTAGCCCTCGACCCCGAAACGCACCCCTGCGAGCACCACGCCGGCGGCGAGCACCGAACCGAGCAGGGCGGCGAGCACGCCCTCAAGGATGAACGGGGTCTGGATGAAGCGATTGGATGCCCCTACCAGCCGCATGATCGCGATCTCACGCCGGCGGGCATAGGCCGACAACCTGATCGTGGTGGCGATCAGCAGTGCGGCCGCGATCAGCATGAGCACCGCGATGCCCACGGCGATGTAGGTGGCGACGGTCAGTGCCGAGAACAGCGGGTCGAGCAGCCGCAGCTGATCCTTCACCTGCTCCACGCCCTGGGTGCCGGCGAACGCCTCCGAGATCACCTCGGACTGCGACGGGTCGACGAGGTTGATCGAGAAGGTGGCGTTCACCTGATCCGGGGTCACGACGCTGGCCTGGTCCTTGCCCAGCAGTTGCACGAGCTGGTCATAGGCCTGCTGCTGATCCTGGAACGTCACCGACTTGATCAGCGGCTTGAGCGCCGAGCTGCCCAGCGCATCGCGCACGGATTGGATCTGCGCATCGGTGGCCACTCCGGCCGTGCAGGTGGGGGCGCTGGAACCGGCCGCGCACATGTAGACCGACACCTGCGCACGGTCCTGCCAGAAGGTGCGCATCGTGCCGATCTGCAGCTGCATCAGCACGGCGGCACCCACGAAGGTGAGCGACACGAACGTGACGAGCACCACCGAGATCACCATCGAGGCGTTGCGGCGCAGGCCGGTGAACACCTCCGACCAGATCAGTCCGGCCCTCATGCGGTCGGTCCCACTTCGTCGTCGTCGTCGGCTGCGGTGAGTCCGAGCCGCGCAGCCACGCCCAGATCACCGAGCTCCGGTTCCGGCAGCTCGGGCAGGGCGATCGCCGCCGTGCGCACCGGCGCGGGCGCCGGCTCGGGGTCGGGCTGGCGCGTCGGCACCGGCTCAGCGCTCACCGGGGGCGGCTCCTCGGCCAGTTCGCGGTGCACATCGAGCACGGCGGTGAGCGCGGCCGCTGCAGCGGCACCGCGCTCGGCTTCGGGCTGCAGCTTCGGCAGCGCCGACGTGTCGCCGTAGCCGCCGCGGCGCTCGTCGCGCACCAGCTCGCCCTGCTTGAGCTCGATCACCCTGCGCTGCATCTGGTCGACGAACGCGGCCTCGTGCGTCGCCATCAGCACGGTGGTGCCGGCCTGGTTGATGCGCGTCAGCAGTTGCATGATGTCCACCGACGTCGCGGGATCGAGGTTGCCGGTCGGTTCGTCGGCCAGCAGCACCTGCGGCCGGTTCACCAGGGCACGGGCGATCGCCACCCGCTGCTGCTCACCGCCGGAGAGTTCGTGCGGCAGCCGCTTCTGCTTGCCCTCCAGCCCCACCAGCGTGAGCGCTTCGGGCACGGCTTGGCGGATGAAGCCGCGCGAAGCGCCGGTGACCTGCAGCGTGAACGCCACGTTCTGGAAGACCGTCTTGGTGGGCAGCAGCCGGAAGTCCTGGAATACCACGCCGATATGCCGCCGGAAGTAGGGCACCTTGCTGTTCGGCAGCGACTTCAGCTCGCGACCGAGCACCACGACCCGGCCCGAGCTGGCGACATCCTCACGCAGGATCAGTCGCAGGCACGACGACTTGCCCGAGCCCGACGCGCCGACGAGGAACACGAACTCGCCTCGCTGCACCTCGAAGTCGACACCGTCGAGTGCCGGACGAGCCGTGCCGCGGAATTTCTTGGTGACGTTCTCGAACCGGATCATGGCTGTGCCAGCCTAAGCAGGCATCCGTCGATCCTTCCGAGCGACACCCCGTCAGTCGTCGTGCTTGCGCTTGCGCCAGCGGATGCCGGCGGCGATGAAGCCGTCGAGGTCGCCGTCGAACACGGCGGTGGGGTTGTTGACCTCGTGCTCGGTGCGCAGGTCCTTCACCATCTGGTAGGGCGCGAGCACGTAGGAGCGCATCTGGTCGCCCCAGCTGGCGGTGATCGTGCCGGCCAGCTCCTTCTTGGTGGCCGCCTCCTGCTCGCGCTGCAGGATGAGCAACCGCGACTGCAGCACCCGCATGGCGGCGGCGCGGTTCTGGATCTGCGACTTCTCGTTCTGCATCGACACCACGATGCCCGTGGGCAGGTGGGTGAGGCGCACCGCCGAGTCGGTGGTGTTCACCGACTGACCGCCCGGCCCGGAGGAGCGGAACACGTCGACCCGGATGTCGCCCTCGGGGATGTCGACCTCGGTGGCCTCCTCCATCAGCGGGATCACCTCGACGGCGGCGAACGACGTCTGCCGCTTGCCGGCCGAGTTGAACGGACTCATCCGCACCAGCCGGTGCGTGCCGGCCTCCACCGAGAGCGTGCCGAACGCGTAGGGCGCGTCGACCTCGAAAGTGGCCGACTTGATGCCGGCCTCCTCCGCGTACGAGGAGTCCATCACCGTCACCGGGTACTTGTGCTGCTCGGCCCAGCGCAGGTACATCCGCAGCAGCATCTCGGCGAAGTCCGAGGCATCCACGCCGCCTGCGCCGGCGCGGATGGTGACCACCGCCGGCCGGGCGTCGTATTCGCCGTCGAGCAGCGTCTGCACCTCCAGCTGGCCGACGATGTCCTCCAGCTCGGCCAGCTCGCGGCGCGCCTCCTCGGCGGAGTCCTCGTCGCTCAGCTCGTTCGCCAACTCGACGAGCACCTCCAGGTCGTCGAGTCGCCGGGCGATGTCGGTGATCCTGCCCAGGTCGGCCTGACGGTGACTGAGGGCGCTGGTCACCCGTTGCGCCTTGTCGGTGTCGTCCCACAGGTCGGGCGCGCCGGCCTGCTCGCTGAGCAGCGCGATCTCGGCGCGCAGCGCGGGCACGTCGACCACCGCCTGGATGTCGCCGAACGTGGAGCGCAGCGCCTGGATGTCGGAGGAGAGGTCGAGCTCGAGCATGGCGACTCCAGATTATCCTGGATGCGCTATGGCTGATTCCGCGCGCGAGGTGCTGCTGCGCTTCGCGCCGATGATCTACGGCCCGACGCTGCTGTTCTCGCTCGGCGAGGGTGCCGTCATCCCGCTTGTGCCGGTGCTGGCTGCGCGGCTGGGCGCCGACATCGCCGTGGCCGCACTGGTGGCCTCGGCCCTGGTGGTGGGACAGCTCTGCGGCAACATCCCCGCGGGCATCGCGGTCGCGCGCATCGGCGAACGGCTCACCATGGCCGCGGCGTCGGTGCTCTCGCTCCTCGGCCTCGCCGGCATGCTGCTCGCGCGCAGCCTGCCGCTGTTCGCCGCCTCCGTGTTCGTGATCGGGTTCTGTGCCGCAGCCTTCGGCCTGGCCCGCCAGGCGTTCATGACCACGCGGGTGCCGCTGTCGTTCCGCGCCCGCGCGCTGTCGCTGCTGGGCGGCACCTTCCGGCTGGGGGTCTTCGTCGGCCCGTTCGTCGCGGCCGGGCTGCTGGCGCTGTCGGGCACCGAGGATGCGGCCATCTGGTTCTTCGGCGCGTGCCTGGTCGCCACGATGGTGCTGGTGCTCGTCGGCCCCGACCCTGAGCGGCTCACCCCGGCGAGCGGTGCCCCGGAACGGCCGCACGGTGTGGCGCGCACGATGTGGCACCACCGGGCCGTGCTGTCGCGGCTGGGCGTGGCCGCGGCGAGCCTGGCCGCGGTGCGCTCGGCCCGACAAGTGGTGCTGCCGCTGTGGGGCGTGTCGCTCGGACTCGACGCGAAGACCATCGCCCTGGTGGTCGGGGTGTCGGGCGCGATCGACTTCGCGCTGTTCTACGCCAGTGGTCAGGTGATGGACCGCTTCGGCCGCCTGTGGGCCGCACTGCCCGCCATGCTGCTGATGGGCAGCGGCTTCCTCGCGCTCGCGTTCACGCACGACCTGCCGAACGCCGAGTTGTGGTTCGGCATGTTCGCCGCCGTGCTGGGGGTGGGCAACGGCCTGTCCAGCGGCATCCTGCTCACCCTCGGTGCAGACGTGGCGCCGAGGCCTGATCCCGCGCCCTTTCTCCGCTCGTGGCGCACGCTCACCGACGCGGGCGGAGCCGTCGCGCCGCTGCTGGTGTCGGCCATCGCGGCAGCCGCATCGCTGGCCGTCGCCACCGGTGCCATCGGCGTGCTCGGGCTGTGCGGGGCGGCGGCGTTCGTGCGCTGGGTGCCCCGGTTCGTGCCACGCACGCGCTCGGACTGACCCGGGAGCTCAGCTCAGCGCAGCGCGGTGCGACTGGTCGCGGTGGCGCGAAGGGCCACCCCCGCCGGTACGAACACCGAGAAGACGGGCGGATGCCACACCGCCGCCAGCGTGACCCTGGCCGACACGCCGTCGGGAGTGTCGGCGGCCACCAGCACCGTGTCGCCGCCGGCATCGCGCAGCAGTGCGGCGGCCTGCTCGCGCACCGAGGCGTCGTCGAGTTCGGCGCGCACCTCGGCGCCGACGGCGGTGACGGTGAACCCGTCGGCACCGGCCAGCGACGCGGCATCCGCCAGTGCCTCGAGCCGCTGCTGGGCGAGATACAGGCTGGTCGCGTCGACGCAGACGAGGATGGCTGCGAGCGCGAGCACGGCATAGCCGAGGGTCAGCGGCAGCACGCTGCCGTCGTCGTCCGGGGTCGGCACGCGGCATAGCCGGCGGCGCATCAGCCACTCCCCCAGAATCGCGACACCTTCTGCACGGCGGATGCTTCGATCGGCACGCTCGCGATGCGCTCAAGGCCGAGCACCGGCGGCACCAGCGGCAGCGTCGCCCGGGTCGACACCGCCACCGTCACGGTGACCCCGGCCGACGGGCACGGTGCCGCGGCGGGCGTGCACACCAGGGTCAGACGCACCAGTGCCGGGTCGAGCGCGTACTCGCCGACCACCGAGCGCAGCACGGCGTCGGCGCGTGCGGCGGCCGTGGCGGCATCCGGCGCCGTCGCGAGCACTCTCGCGATGTGCCTCGCACCCGCCTGCGCGCCGAGCGCCTGCCCCTGGATCATGCCGAGCGCGATCACGAGGTAGGTCAGCGGCACCAGCATCAGCAGGCCGACCACGATGAACTCCAGCGCGGCCGAGCCGGTGTCATCCGAGCGTCTCGACCGGAGCATGGGCGCTCACCTCCAGCAGTCGGGGTGCGCCCAGCAGCCCCACGAGCGGCAGCGTGGTGACCACCACCAGCTCGACCGTGTCGTGCCCGAGCGCACGGGTGCGATGCGCGCTGACCTCACCCGCAAAGCCGGCGCCCAGGGAGCGCGCGAGGATCGCGCGCGTGCGCTGCACTCCGGCGTCGAGGCTCTCGTCGGCCAGCGCCGCGCGCTGGGCGCCTTCGACCGCTGCATCGTGCACGACATTGCGCACGTACACGGCGAGCCCCAACTGCAGCACCGCGAGGGTGAGCAGCGTCAGCAGTGCACCGACCAGCACGAACTCCACCGGGGCGCTGCCGCGGTCGTCGCGCATCTCAGAACCCGGAGACCCGCGCGATCGCCTGCTGGAAGAGCTCGGCCAGTGCCGGCCCGGCCAGCGCCCAGATCACGACCACGAGTCCCGCGGTCATCAAGGTGATCAGCACCCAGCCGGGCACGTCGCCGGTGTCGTCGTGAGCGAAGTCCCCGAGGTACACGCGCAGCTTCCTGACCATATGACGAGTCTCGGGCATCTCGGCGTCGACCTTCCGAAGTTATCCACAGCCTGCAGCCGGTCAGCCGACGCCGAGTCGCAGCAGCAGGATGCCGGGGAAGATCGCGAACAGCACGGACAGCGGCAGGATGAGGAACACGAGCGGCAGCAGCATGTAGATCTCCTTGCGCCCCGCCTGTTCGATCAGCGCTCGGCGCGCGTCCTGCCTGGAGTCGGCGGCCTGCGCCTGCAGCACGGCCGCGAGCGGAGCGCCGCGCTCGATCGCCGCGACGAGCTGGTCGAGAGCTCGGGTGAGTGCCGGCAGTTGCACGCGCCGCGCGACGGCCGAGAGCTCCTCC
>CAYLMS010000036.1:0-230 GCA_964384455.1 uncultured Microbacterium sp.
CTCGACGCCGCGATCGCCGCAGCGGCTCAGGCCGCCGGCATCGCCGCCGACGCGCACGCCGTCTCGGAAGCGCCCTACGACTTCGACCGCAAACGGCTGTCGGTGCTGGCCGACACGCCGCACGGGCGGCTGCTGGTCACCAAAGGCGCCGTGCCCGCCATGCTCGCCGTGTGCACCGAGGCGCGCACCGGCGATGGTGCACAGGTGCCGCTGGCGGCGGTGCGAGCACA
>CAYLMS010000036.1:240-10153 GCA_964384455.1 uncultured Microbacterium sp.
CCGTCGACCGGCTCGGTGGTGAGGGGATGCGGGTGCTCGCAGTCGCGACGCGCCCCATGCCGGACGCCGACTCCTGCACCGGCGCGGACGAAGCGCGACTCGTGCTGGAGGGGTTGCTCGCGTTCGCCGACCCGGTCAAGCCGGACGCAGCCGGCACGATCGCCGAGTTCGCCGCCGCGGGGGTGAGCGTGCGCATGATCACCGGCGACGCGGCCCCCGTGGCATCCCACATCGCGAGCACGCTCGGACTGAACCCCACCGGCCTGCTCACCGGTGCGCAGATCGACGCTCTGGACGCGGCGCAGCTCGCGTCGGCGGCATCCCGTGCGGAGGTGTTCTGCGAGACCAGCCCCGCGCACAAGCAGCGGATCATCTCCGCACTGGTCGCGGCAGGCCACACGGTCGGCTACGTCGGCGACGGCATCAACGATGCGCCAGCCCTGAAGGCGGCCGATGTCGGCATCTCGGTGAAGGGTGCGGCCGATGTCGCGGCCGAGTCGGCAGCGATAGTCATGCTCGCCAACGATCTGCGCGCCCTGCTCGACGGGATGCGGCAGGGGCGGCGCACCTTCGCCAACACGATGAAGTACATCCACATGACCACGAGCGCGAACTTCGGCAACATGATCTCGATGGCGATCGCGTCGGTGGTGCTGCCGTTCCTGCCGCTGCTTGCCCCGCAGATCCTCACCATCAACCTGCTCAGCGACCTGCCCGCCACGGCGATCGCCACCGACAACGTGGATGCCGCGCGCGTGGCGCGGCCGCAGCGCTGGAACCTGCCGCTGCTGGTGCGGTTCATGCTCGTGTTCGGCCCGGTGAGCTCGATCTTCGACATCGTCACCTTCGCGGTGCTGCGACTCGGCTTCCACGCCGGTGAGACCGAGTTCCAGACCGCCTGGTTCGTCGGCAGCGTGCTCACGGCGGTGAGCGTGATCTTCGTGCTGCGCACCCGGGGCGCCTTCTTCCGCTCGCGCCCGTCGAATGCGCTCGTCGCGATGGCCGCGCTGTCGATCGCCATCGCCGTGGTGCTGCCGTTCACTCCCGCCGCCCCGCTGCTGCATCTCGCACCGCTGTCGGCGCCGCTGATCGGACTGCTGTTCGCCATCGTCGTCGGCTATGTGCTCACCGCCGAGGTGACGAAGGCGATCTTCTGGCGCGCGGCGAACCGACGCGACCGGGCGGCTGCGCCGGCATCGCTGCCGGCACCGATGCCGGCGGGGCCCATATCGCATCCATAGCAGCGACTGAACCGACGCTCGGCCGGGCCGCCTAGCCTCGTAGCCATGGACTTCACTCGCGGCATCGTCGACGGACTCCCCTATGCCTGCATCGGCACCGGCCGACCCGTGGTCGTGGCCGCGGGCTTGTGGCCCACGACCGGCGTCGACAGCGACATCCAGTTGCGCTGCGCGCTCGCTCCGCTGTCGGCGGTGCGCGGCAGGCGGCTCGTCGTGCTCAACCGGCGCAGCGGCCTGGGCCCCGGCACCACGATCGGTGATCTCGCCCGCGGGTACGCGGACTTCATCCGCGCCGAACTCGGGCGGCCGGTCGATGTGGTCGGCACCTCGACCGGCGGCAGCATCGCACAGGTGCTCGCCGCCGAGCATCCCGATGTGGTGAACAGGCTCGTGCTGGTCAGCGCCGCGTGCCGGCTCGGCGACGACGGACGCAGGCTGCAGGCGGATGTCGCGACCGAGCTGCGCGCGGGCCGCACCCGCACCGCTGCGGCGCGGCTGATGGACGCGGTCGCCCCGTCGGGACTGCGGGCCGCAGCCAGGACCGCCGGCTGGGCGGGGGCGTCGCGGATCTTCCCCGGCTCCGCCGACGCCGGCGACCTCGCCGCCACGCTCGAGGCGGAGGACGGCTTCGACCTCGGCCTGATGCCGCAGCCGATCAAGGCGAAGACGCTCATCGTCGGCGGGGCCCGCGACCGCTTCTACAGCCCCGGACTGTTCGGCGAGACCGCGCAACTGATCCAAGACAGCCAGATCCGCATCTACCCGCACCGCGGTCACACCAGCGTCACCCTCGACCGGCGACCCCAGTCCGCGATCGCCGGCTTCCTCGCCCACACCTGACCCCCGCCTCCGCCGCTGATGGATTGGCGACACCTTTCTGCGATGGCACCAGCAATTCCTGGGTGCCGATGCAGAAAGGTGGCGCCAATCTGAAGTCGGAGTCGGAGTCGGAGGCGGAGTCGGAGGGAGGATGGGGGGCGGGGCGGGGAGCGCGGGTGGGGCGCCCGTAGACTTGACCATCGTGAGCGAACGCGTCCTCGTCAACCAGCTTCAGGCCCGCGCCGACGGTCCCGTCACCGTGTCGGGATGGGTGGAGACCGTGCGGGATCAGAAGAAGGTGCAGTTCGTCATCCTGCGCGACGAGACCGGCGCGGTGCAGCTGGTGAACCCGGCGACGCGCGCCGACTCAGCAAGCGAGCCGGATGCCGCCGCCCTCGCACTGACCGACACCATCTCCGCCCTCACTCATGGCACCTTCCTCACCGTACACGGCGAACTCAAGCACGACGAGCGGGTCAAGCTCGGCGGCGTCGAGGTGAAGATCGCGGCGCTGCAGATCGCCGCAGCCGCCCTGCCCGAGACCCCGATCGCCGCCGACAGCGGGCTGGACAAGCGCATGGACTGGCGCTTCCTCGACCTGCGCCAGCGGCGCAACAACCTCATCTTCCGCGTGCAGACCACGCTCGAGCACGCGATGCGCCAGTACTGGGTCGACCGAGACTACATCGAGATCCACACCCCGAAGCTCATGTCGAGCCCTTCGGAGTCGCGCGCGGAGCTGTTCCAGCTCGAGTACTTCGGCGACCAGACCGCCTACCTCGCACAGAGCCCGCAGCACTTCAAGCAGATGGCGCAGGCCGCCGGCTTCGGCAAGGTGTTCGAGATCGCCGACGCGTTCCGCGCCGACCCGTCGTTCACGAGCCGGCATGCCACCGAGTTCACGAGCATCGACGCCGAGCTCAGCTGGATCGATTCGCACGACGACGTCGCGCGGATGCAGGAGGAGCTGCTGCAGACCGCGTTCCAAGCGGTCAAGCACAAGCATGGCGACGAGATCGCCGAGCTGTTCGGCGTCGAGGTCATCGTCCCGACGCTGCCGTTCCCGCGCATCCCGCTGGCCGAGGCGCGCGAGATCGTCGCAGCCCGCGGCTACGAGATCCCGCGCGCCGACGGCGACCTCGACCCGGAGGGCGAGCGTCAGGTGTCGGCGCACGTGCAGGAGGCTTACGGCCACCAGTTCGTGTTCGTCACCGACTACCACCCCGAGATCCGGCCGTTCTATCACATGCGCGATCCCGAGACCGGGATGACCCGCAGCTACGATCTGCTGTTCCAGGGCGTGGAGATCACCACCGGCGCGCAGCGCGAGCACCGCGTCGAGGTGCTCGAGCGGCAGGCGCGCGAGAAGGGCCTCGACCCCGAGGGCCTGGCGCACTACCTCGACTTCTTCCGCTACGGCACGCCCCCGCACGGCGGTTTCGGCATGGGCCTGGCGCGTGTGCTCATGCTGCTGCTGGGCGAGTCGTCGATCCGCGAGGTCACCTACCTGTTCCGCGGACCCACCAGGCTCGCGCCCTAGTCAGCCGGGCAGCTCGAAGTCGACCGCCACCCGGTCGGCGACCACGCTGCGGATGTAGCCGACCACCTCCTGGTGCGCCGGATGCGTCTGATATGCCTCGAGCGCCGCGGCATCCGCGACGTCGATCACGACGGCCACGTCCCAGCCGCCGTCGATCACGTTCACCCCGGCCGACAGGCTGAGGACCGCCGGCACCACCCCCACCAGCGACTGCAACCGTGCGGCGACGCCCTGCGCGTGCTCGGCGCGAGTGGGTTCGTCGGATGCCGCGATCCGCCACGCGACCACATGCCTGAGTGTCATGACGCCTCCTCCAGCGCGGTGCGCAGGCGCCCCGCATCCACCCGCCAATGCGTGTGCGGCACGCCGTCGATCAGCAGCACGGGGATCTTCTCCCACCACCGCGCGTAGAGAGCCGCATCGTCGAGAATCGACTGCTGCACGACCTCGACGCGATCGGCCGTGCCTTCGGGCAGCTCGGCGAGCACCTCGTGCACAACGGCGTGCGCGAGGTCGCAGAGGTGGCAGTCGGGCTTGCCGATGAGCGTCAGCACGGTCACCGCTCCATCCTAGAAGCGCCGGCAGCAACACGAAGCGCCCGTCCCCGGGGACAGGCGCTCGGTGTCTGTGCCGCGACTACTTCTTGTTGCGGCGCTGGTGGCGAGTCTTGCGAAGCAGCTTGCGGTGCTTCTTCTTCGCCATGCGCTTGCGGCGCTTCTTGATGACAGAACCCACGGAAAACCTCACTACTCGGGGTCTGGATGCACACGGATGCACCCGGGATCGGGCAAAAGCGGAAAATGCCTCGCACGAGTCTACAGCACGTGCAGGCACGGCCCGTGGGCGCGCTGCCCGCGGGGATGCCTCAGCCGACGTCGGCGATCGGCCGCTCCAGTGCCGCGGTGACGGCGGACTCGGGCACGCGGTAGGAACGGCCGAAGCGCACGGCCGGAAGCTCACCGGCATGCACGAGCCGGTAGACGGTCATCTTCGACACGCGCATGATGTCGGCGACCTCGGCGACCGTGAGGAATCGCACGTCCGGCAACTCGACCATTTCTCCCCTTGAAGCTTCGACCTGCGAACTTTGCTGATGCACACTCTATTGGTCTGGTGCGACGCGTGTAAACCCACGTGATGCCTGGGCCGAATGTGGCGCACGAGTATCAATGATGCGCAGTGCGTTCACGCGCTTCGCGCAGCGCCTGACGCGCGGCCCTGCGCGTCTCGCGCAGGGCCTTCTCGGCCTCGCGCACCCGCTTGAGCGATTCGCGATAGCGCTTGTCGTTCAGCACGGCCGCCGGCTCGGCGGGCGCGGCGGAGGGCGGCGCGGTGACGCCTCCCGCGGCCAGCGCCCGCAGATGCACCTCCACGCCGTCGGCGATCCGCGCCAGCCCGAACGCGAAGGGGTCGGCGCCGTCGGCGAGCGCGCCGGCGGCGATCGCTCGATGCAGGGAGGGGTATTCGTCTGCAGTGACGAGTCGCGACAGCAGCGCGTCGTCAGCGAGCTCGGCCGATCCGGCGCTCGCTCCGGATGCCTCGGCACGGCGCGCCGTGCCGACCGCGACGCTCGCGCACCAGCGCGCGTACCCGGTGAGCAGCAGGGTGAGCGACAGTCTTGCGGCGTCGTCCACCGGCGTGCCGTCGAAGACCGCGATGCCGGCATCCATCCACGCGGCCGTCACGGGCGTGGCCATCGAGGTGGTGATCGGCAGGTCGATCACCCACGGGTGCGCCAGATACGCCTGCAGCAGTGCGGCGTGATAGGCGAGCACTCGCGCTCGCCAGTCATCCCCCTCGATCGGAGGCGGGGCGCCGATGGCCGCCTCCTGCATGAGCAGCACGAGGTCGTCCTTCGCGCTGACATAGCGATACAGCGACATCGGCGTGAAACCCAGCCGCGCCGCGACCGCGCCCATCGACACGGCGGCCAAGCCCTCGGCGTCGGCGATGTCGACCGCGGCGTCGACGATGCGCTCGACGCTCATCTCGCGCTTCGGCCCGCGCTGCGGGTTCGCTGCCACGCCCCAGGCGAGCGCGATTCCGCGCGGCAATTCGACGTCGGCGCCGGTGGGATCGCTCATTGATCCACCTTAGCTGGTGTAGATGGTAAACCGTGTGTTACTGTCTTACACAGTTTATGCCGCACACAGTAAGGACGACCATGGATCCAGACATCCGTCTGCGCGGAGTGCACAAGGCGTACCAGGGGCGCACGGTGCTCGACGGCATCGACCTCGAGGTGCACAAGGGCGAGATCTTCGCCCTGCTCGGCCCGAACGGGGCGGGCAAGACCACCACGATCGCGATGGCGACGACGTTGGTCGTCCCCGACTCCGGCTCCATCGAGGTGGCCGGCGAGGATGTCGTCGCGCACCCCGAGCGCGTGCGCAGCCGGATCGCCTTGACCGGGCAGTCCGCCGCGGTCGACGGCATGCTGACGCCGCGCGAGAACCTCGACATGTTCGCGAGGCTGTGCGGGCTCGGCCGGCGCGCCGCCGTCACGCGCGCGGCAGAGCTGCTGGGCCGCTTCGAGTTGACCGAGTCGGCTGATCGGCGGGTCGGCATGCTGTCGGGCGGGATGCGTCGACGACTCGACCTCGCGCTCAGCCTCGTGGTGACCCCCCAGGTGCTGTTCCTCGACGAACCCACGACCGGGCTCGACACGCGCAGCCGACGGGAGCTGTGGGACATCATCCGCACACTCGCCGACGACGGCACGACCGTCTTCCTCACCACGCAGTACCTCGACGAAGCCGACCAGCTCGCCGGACGGATCGCCGTGCTCGATGCCGGCCGCATCGTCGCCGGGGGCAGCCCCGCCGAGCTCAAACGCATCGTCGGCACCGAGTCGGTGCAGGTGCACGACAGGTTCGGCGTCCTGCGCGCGAGCGTGGCCACCGACGGCACGGTCGCCGGCATGCGACGCGCGCTGGATGAGCTGGTGGCCGACCACGCCGACGCCACCGTGAGCGTGCGCCGCCCGAGCCTCGATGACGTCTTCCTCGCCCTCACCGGCCCCTCGGCCTCGGCCGACGCCGTCGACCTCAAGGAGTCCGCATGAGCACTGCCATCGCCCCGCGCCCACCGCTGCGTGCGCTCACCGCCGAACGCGTGTTCGTGCGCCGGAGCCTGCTGCACACCGTCCGCGACGTCGAGTCGCTCGTCATGGCGGTGGTGCTCCCCACGATGATCATGCTGCTGTTCACCTACGTGTTCGGCGGTGCGATCGAGTCGGATGGGTCGTACGTGCAATATGTCGTGCCTGGCATCATTCTGCTGTGCGCCGGCTTCGGGGCCGCCTCGACCGCGGTCGCCGTGTCGCGCGACATGACCGGCGGCATCATCGAGCGCTTCCGCACCATGCCGCTGCGCAGCGGCGCCGTGATCACCGGGCATGCGATCGCGAGCCTGGCGCGCAATCTCGTCTCCACCGCCGTCGTGATCGCCGTCGCCCTCCTGGTGGGCTTCCGGCCGCACGCCGATGCGTGGGCCTGGATGCTGACGGTCGCGCTGATCGCGCTGTACATCCTCGCCTTCACCTATCTGTACGCGGCGATCGGGCTGGCCTCGCGCAGCCCCGAGGCAGCGAGCGGCTACGGCTTCGCGCTGCTCTTCCTGCCCTACCTGTCCAGTGCCTTCGTGCCCGTGGCCACGATGCCCGGCTGGCTGCAGCCGGTCGCGCGCTACCAGCCGATCACGCCGGTGATCGAGACGCTGCGCGGGTTGCTGCTGGGCACGCCGACGGGTCTGGCTCCGCTGTGGGCGGCCGTGTGGTGCCTGGCGATCCTCGCGGCATCGGCCGGAGGGGCCGCATGGCTGTTCCGCCGCAAGGCGGGCAGGCGCTGACGGCGCGACTCCCAGCGCATTCATCCCTGGGCCATCGACCGGTCATCAGCCGCTGTGCCAACGTTGGGGTCATGAGCGACCAGCATCCCGACGCCGCCGTCCCGCCCGTCCCGGCGGCTGCGCCGATTCCTGCATCCCCGGCCGACTCGCCCGCCGCGCCGGCACCCGCTGCCGCGGCGCCGGCACCTGCGGCTCCCGGAGTCGCCACGGTCGCCACGCCGGCCGCGCACCGGCGGGGTTGGGTGATCGGCGGCTCGATCGCGGGCGGGGTGCTCGCCCTCGTGCTCGCATTCGGCGGCGGATTCGCGGTCGGAACGCACGTCGGCGTCCATCGCTTCGGATTCGGCATCGCCTGGCTGCACGGCGACGGGCACGGCTTCCGGCACGACGGCAGGCCAGGCGGCGGGCAGCGCAACGGTGGCGGTCAGCAGGGCGGCGACGGGCAGCAGGCGCCTGGCGCGAACTCGGCCCCCGACGCGGGCTCAGCTCCGGGCTCGAACACGGGCTCGAACGGCTGAGCGGACCGGCGCCGGAGGCGCACCCGCAGGTCAGGCGCCGAGGCGCTTGAGCGCGGTCGTGACGGCGTGCTTGGCCGACGCCGCCGCGCGTCCGAGCGTGTCGGCGGCGTGCGCCGCCCCCTCCGGCAGCATCGCGGGCGCCGCAAGAGCGACGGCATCCTCATCGACGAGGAACGGCACCAGCCAGTCCTCGACGTCCTCGAGCGGTGCGATCGCCACGCTGTAGTAGCGATGCTGACCCTCTTCGCGCACCGTCACCACCTGCGCGTCGCGCAACACCTTCAGGTGCTTCGACACGGTGGGCTGGCTGACCCCGAGCTCGGTGACGATCTGCGACACGCTGGTGCCATGCGAACCCGGCGTGGCGCGGTCGAGCAACAGCCGCAGGATGTCGCGCCTCGTGCCGTCTGCGATCACGTCGAAGATGTCCGCCATATGCCTAGGGTAGCCCGCGCACGCGCCGGAGTACCATGACAGCACTCGGGCAGAGCGAAGGGGGACAGCGATGGCGGCCGACGCACCCCGGTCGCATGCGCATCTCGGCATCGCTGCGCGGTCACGGTCGGCGTGGGACGCGCTGCGCAAGCTCACCACCTCGTCGCCGGCGCGCTTCGCCGTGCTGGTGTTCGTCGCGCTGATCCTGGTGTTCACGGGGCTGTTCTCGCTGCCTGCGGCCGCCGCCGACGGACGGGTGACGCCGTTCGCCGACGCCCTGTTCACCGCGGTGTCGACGATCTGCGTCACGGGGCTCGCCACCGTGAACATGGGCACCCACTGGTCGCCGTTCGGGCATGTGCTGGTGTACCTCGGCGTGAATGTGGGCGCCATGGGCGTGCTGACGCTGGCATCGATCCTCGGCCTGGTGATCTCGAAGCGGCTCGGCCTGCGCGCGAAGCTGATCGCCGCAGGCGATACGAACCCGCTGCGCATCCACGGTGGTCCGGTGAACGAGGGCCAGACCGTGCGCCTGGGCGAGGTCGGCTCGCTGCTGGCGACGGTGGCGCTGTCGACCCTGATCATCGAGGCCGGCATCGCCGTGCTGCTCTACCCCTCGCTGCTGCTCGGCGGAGTGAGCCCGCTCGCTGCGCTCTGGGAGGCGCCGTACTACTCCGCCATGGCGTTCACCAACACGGGATTCACGCCCAACGCCGAGGGGCTCACCCCTTTCCTGCGCGACTACTATTTCCTCAGCGTCATCATGCTGGGCGTGTTCTTCGGGTCGATCGGGTTCCCGGTGATCTACACGCTCGCCCGCCACCGCTGGCATGTGCGGCACTGGTCGCTGCACACGAAGCTGACCCTGGTGACCACGGTGCTGCTGTTCGTGGTGGGCGCGCTCGCGTTCCTCAGCCTCGAGGCGGGGAACCCCGCGACGATCGGGCGCAAGGATGCGTTCGACGCGGTGTTCCAGTCGTTCTTCCTCTCGGGCATGACCCGCTCGGCAGGCTTCTCCACGATCGACGTCGGCTCGCTGCACGGCTCGTCGCTCGTGGTCGGCTCGATGCTGATGTTCGTCGGCGGCGGCTCGGCCTCGACGGCGGGCGGCATCAAGGTGACCACGCTCGCCGTGCTCGCGCTCGCCGTGTGGTCTGAGGCCAAGGGCCGCCCGTCGGTGCAGGCGTTCGGGCGCCGCATCCCGAGCGACGTGCAGCGCGTGGCGCTGTCGGTCGTCGCGTGGGGCGCGACCATCGTGGCCGCCGCCACGGTCACGGTGGCGCAGTTGACCCAGGCTCCGGTCGAGCATGTGCTGTTCGACGTCATCTCCGCGTTCGCGACGGTGGGGCTGTCGACGGGGCTCACCGAGCACCTGCCCGATTCGGCGAAGTACGTGATGGCCGCGACGATGTTCATGGGCCGCGTTGGTACAGTGACTCTCGCCGCGGCCGTGGCCGCGTCATCCCGTTCGCAGCTGTTCGCGCTGCCGGTGGAAAGGCCGATCGTTGGTT
>CAYLMS010000037.1:0-10056 GCA_964384455.1 uncultured Microbacterium sp.
GATGTCGGGCAGGCCGAGGTCGGCCGAGAGCACCGCGCCCGAGATGTAGCCGCCGTCGAAGCCCTTGCTCTCGATCAGCCGGGCCGACAACGGGTTGAACGCACCGGGGAAGCGCAGCAGCTCGCCCGCGGCGAGCTGCTGGCGCAGCCTGCGGCGCTTGTCGGCCGCCGACGCCGTCGCGTACAGCATCAGCGCGCCCCGAGGTTCGCCGCGCGGTGGCACGCGCTCAGGCTGAACCGGCGGTCGGGGCGCCTCGCGGCGCCCCCGCCCGCAACTGAGCCTGAGCCAGTGCCCGCGGTGCCGACCCGACCTCCGCGCCCGGCCATCAGAGCGCGCCCGTCGGTCGCGCGCCCGGCCATCAGAACAGGCCCTTCGGCGCCGGCGCACCGGCGAGCACACCGAGCTTGGCGACCAGGCTCAGGCCGCCGACCTCGGCGGCGGTCAGCTCGGGCAGGCGCTGCACCAGCGCGAGGAACCGCTCGATCTCGCCCTCGTCGAGCACCGGCTCGGCGAGCAGCCGGAACTTGCGCACATAGTCCGCGCGGGCGAAGGGCCTCGCCCCCAGCGGATGCGCGTCGGCGACCGCGATCTCGTCGACCAGGGTCGAGGAGTCGTCGAACACGATCTCGACCCGTCCGCCGAACGCCTTCTCGTGCGGGTCGTCCGAGTGGTAGCGCCTGGTCCACTCGGCGTCCTCCGCCGTGCTGATCCGCCGCCACAGCTCGACGGTGTCGGGCCGGGCCGCCCGGGTGGGCAGATAGGAGTCGACGTGGTGCCACGCGCCGTCTTGCAGGGCGACGGCGAAGATGTAGGCGATGGAATGGTCGAGCGTCTCCCGTGAGGCGTGCGGGTCGTACTTCTGCGGGTCGTTCGCGCCCGAGCCGATCACGTAGTGGGTGTGGTGCGAGGTGTGCAGCACGATCCGTTCGATCGCCTGTCCGTCGTCGCCGCGCCCCTGGCGCAGGGCAGGATGCTGCTGCCCGAGCCGGCGCGCCAGGTCGATCCAGGCCTGCGCCTGGTACTCGGCGGAGTGCTCCTTCGTGTACGAATCGAGGATGGCGCGCTTGGCCTCGCCGTCGCCCGGCAGCGGCACGTCGTAGGCGGCATCCGGCCCGTCGAGCAGCCACGCGATCACGCCGTCTTCGCCCTCGTAGATGGGCGACGGGCTGGTCTGCCCGCGCATCGCGCGGTCGACCGCCTCCACCGCCATCTTGCCGGCGAAGGCCGGGGCGAACGCCTTCCAGGTGGAGATCTCGCCCTTGCGCGACTGCCTGGTCGCGGTAGTGGTGTGCAGCGCCTGCGCGATCGCCTGGGCGATCGTGTCGGCGTCGAGCCCGAGCAGGGTGCTGATCCCGGCCGCGGCCGACGGACCCAGGTGTGCCACGTGATCGATCTTGTGCCGGTGCAGGCTGATCGCGCGGGCCAGGTCGATCTGCACCTCGTAGCCGGTGGCGATGCCGCGCACGAGGTCGCGCCCGTCGCGCCCGGCGTGCTGGGCGACCGCGAGGATCGGCGGGATGTTGTCGCCCGGATGCGAGTACTCGGCGGCGAGGAACGTGTCGTGGTAGTCCAGTTCGCGCACGGCGACACCGTTGGCCCACGCCGCCCACTCCGGCGAGGTGCGGCGCTCGAGCGCACAGCCGAACACCGTCGCACCGACCCCGCCGATCGACACGGGGTGGTCGAGCGCCTGCTGGCGCGCGGCCGCCACGGGGGCCCGCGTGAGGGATGCCGCGGCCACCGCCGCGTTGTCGATGATCCGGTTCACCACCATGTCGGCCACCTCGGCGTCGACCTCCACCGGGTCGACGGCGACGCGGGCCAGTGCGTAGGCGAGTTGGCCATCGCGGGGAAGGTTCTCCTCGCTGCGGTGCACCCGCACGTGGTGAGTGATCATGCTGCCTCCTTCTCGATGGCGGCAACGGCCTCCAGAATGCTCGTCAGCGCGTTGTGCAGGTGGATGTGGGTGGCATGCGCCGCGAGCTCGACATCGCGATCGGCGATCGCCGCGGCGATGAGGCGGTGCTCGCGGGCCGACGCCGCCAGGCGTGCCGGGTGGTCGCGGGCGAGTCGGCGCACCCGCACGAGGTGGGTGCGCACGCCGCGCAGCGCCGCAGCGAGGTAGTCGTTGGCGACCGCGGCATCCAGTGCGGCGTCGAAGCGTGCGATGAGCGCGTAGTAGTCGTCAGGATCAGCGGCCGGAGTCGCTTGCCCGAAGGCCTCGCTCAGCACCGCGAAGGTGTGCGCGTCGCCGCGGGCGGCGGCCAGGCGGGCAGCCGACTCCTCCAGCGCGCGGCGCAGCTCGAACAGCGCGCGGATGTCGTCGACGGCGACGTCGGTGACGACGGTCACCCGCGGCGACTGCTGCACGACGAGCCCATCGGCTGCGAGCCGGGTCAGCGCTTCGCGCAACGGCGTGCGGCTCACCCCGAGCCGCGCCGCCTGCTCCACCTCTGCGAGCACCGTGCCCGGCGACAGCAGGCCGCTCTGGATCTCGTCGAGCAGAGTCTCGTACGCCCGGTCACTGGCCCGCATGCCCACCTCCGCGCTACGTCGAACGAGAGCCAGTGTATACACTCAGGCGCCGATGTGCGAATCCTTGCGCTATTTGCGCCGACTGCGTATACACAATCGCGTTCGTGCTCTGAGCGTCGGAACTTCTGGTCGCTTCTTCACACTTTTCACGTTTTCCTGAACGTGCTGTACAATCCAGGTATGAGCGAAGCGATCTCCACCCGCGGCCTCACCAAGCACTACGGCCGCGTGCGCGCCCTCGACGGCCTCGACCTGAGCGTCACCACGGGCGAGGTGCACGGATTCCTCGGACCGAACGGGGCCGGTAAGACGACGACCATCCGGATCCTGCTGGGCCTTGCCCGCAAGACCGGCGGGCAGGTCAGTGTGTTCGGCGAAGAGCCGTGGAAGGGCGCGCCACTCCTGCATCGCCGCATCGCCTACGTCCCCGGCGACGTCAGCGTCTGGCCGAACCTGTCCGGCGGCGAGACGATCGACTTCCTCGCACGCCTGCGGGGCGCGAAGACCAAGGATGCCGCATACCGCGCCGAGCGGGGGCGGCTGGGCTACGTGTTCCAGTTCGACCCGCGCACGAAGGGCCGGGCTTACTCGAAGGGCAACCGGCAGAAGATCGCCCTGATCGCGGCGCTCGCCGTGCCCGCCGAGCTGTACATCCTCGACGAGCCGACCAGCGGCCTGGACCCGCTCATGGAGGTCGCCTTCCGCGACGAGGTGCAGCGGTTGCGCGAGGCCGGCGCCACGGTGCTGCTCTCCAGCCACATCCTCTCCGAGGTCGAGCTGCTCTGCGACCGCGTCAGTATCATCCGTGCGGGCAAGATCGTGGAGTCGGGCACCCTCGCCGAACTGCGCCACCTCACCCGCACCGAGGTGTCGTTCGAGGCGGCCGACCTCTCGGCTCTCGCGGGCATCGCGCAGGCGCATGATGGCACCGTCGCGGAGGGCCGCGCACGGTTCACCGTCGACAGCGATGCGGTCCCCGCCGTCCTGCCCATCCTCGCTGAACGCCGCGTGTCCGGGCTGCGCATCGAGCCGCCCTCGCTCGAAGAGCTCTTCCTGCGGCACTACGGCGACGACCTCACGGCCCGCCGGGCCGCCGAAGAAGAAGGCTCCCGCGCCGCGCGCCGCGCGGCCGTGAAGGCATCGAGATGATGCCGCTGCTCCGGCAGCGGCTGCGTCGGGACTGGTTGCAACTGCTGCTGTGGATCCTCGCCACCGTCCTCCTGGCCTACGCCGGCGTCGCGGGGGTCGCCCAGTCGTATGCGACCGCCAAGGATCGCATCGAGGTGCTCGCCGCCGTGATGGCCAACCCCGTCATCATGATGTTCCGGGGGCTGCCCTCCGGGGCGTCCGAGGGACAGTTCCTGGCCTTCGAGATCCTGCCCTGGCTGACCATGCTCGCCGCCCTCATGAGCACATTCCTCGCCGTGCGCCACACGCGCGGCGATGAAGAGGCAGGTCGCACCGAGCTGGTGGCCGCAACCCCCGCGGCACGAACCCTGCCGACGATCGCGACGATCATCCACGGCGTCGCCGCGAACGTCGTGTTCGGCATCCTGGTCGCGCTCGCCCTGCTCGGCTCGAAGCTGGATGCCGCCGGATCCTGGCTCATGGGTGCGGTCTCGGCGACGACGGGCATCGCCTTCCTCGGCATCGGGCTGATCGCCGCGCAGCTCATGCGCACCTCCCGCGGCGCGAACTCCCTCACCGTGTGGATCCTCGTCGGCACCTTCCTCCTGAACGGGATCGGCAACGTCGCGGGCACCCCCAGCGATGATCTCACCCGGATCACGAGCTCGGGCCTCGTGTGGGTGTCGCCGTTCGGCTGGGCCGAGCAGGCGCGCCCATACGACACGGACAGCGGGTGGCCCGCCCTGCTCGGGCTCGTCTTCGGGCTCGTGCTCGCGGTCACGGCAACGGCGCTGCACGCGGTCCGCGACCTCGGCGAGGGGTTCATCCCTGCCCGCAGGGGGCACCGGTATGCCCGTCCCGCTCTCTCGTCGCCGCACGCCCTCGTGTGGCGGCTGACGAGCGGGGCGATCATCGGCTGGGCGATCGGCGGGGCTCTCACCGGAATCCTCGCGACGAAGCTCAGCGGGCTGGCCGGGCAGCTCGCCGGACAGAACCCGGCCGTCGCGCAGATCCTCGACAAGCTCGGGCAGGCCGGCAACCTCGAAGAGACCGTGGTCTCGGTCTTCTTCACCATGCTCGGCATCCTCGCAGCGTGCGCCGCCGTCCAGATCGTCGTCCGCGCCCGCCAGGAGGAGGCGCACGGCACCGCCGAACTCGTCCTGTCCCGGCCCGTCGGCCGCGTGCGCTGGCTGGCGGACTACCTGCTCGTCGCGACCTTCGCGATCCTGGTCATCGTGGCTGCGGCGATGCTCGCCGCATACGGCGGGCTCACCGGCAACAAGGATGCCTCATCCCTGGCGCACGTCGTCACGGTCGCGGGCCTCGGCCAGGCGCTCGCCGCGTGCGTGTTCACCGTCGTCACCGCCCTCGTGTTCGTCTTGCTTCCGCGCGCGACGATCGGCATCGCCTGGGTGCTCGTGCTGCTCGCGACCCTGGTCGGCCTGTTCGGCCCCCTGTTCGGACTGCCCGAGTGGACGACGCGGTTCTCGCCGTTCGCGGTCACCCCGATCGTGGCGAACGGGGTCGTCGATCTGCGTGGGACGTGGTGGTTGGCGCTCGCGGTCGCGGTGGGGGCTGCGGCATCCCTCGCCCTCATGCGGCGCCGGCAGCTCGCGGCGGACGGATAGGGTCGTGACGATGTCCGAGTACCGCGCCACCGAAGCCGCCGAGCGCGCCGCCTCGATCATGACCGCCGCGGGGATGCCACGCATGCCGGCGCGCGTGATGATGGCGCTGATCGCCGCCCCGGCCGACGGGTACACCTCGGCCGACCTGTGCGAGCGGCTGGGGGTCAGCCCCGCGGCCGTGTCGGGGGCGATGCGCTACCTGGAGCAGGTGAACTTCATCCACCGCCGCACCGTGCGCGGCGAGCGCCGCGAGCGCTACCTGCTGCTTCCGCAAGCGCTCTACCACTCGATCGTGAACAACACGCCCGTCTACAACAGGTCGGCGGCGGCCCTCGACGAGATGGCTGCGGGCCTGGACGGCGACGACGTCGCGCAGTCCCGCGCGCGGGACATCGCCGAGTTCCTCCGCTTCCTCTCCCGCCGGATGCCGCAGCTGGTCGACGAGTGGGAGGCCGGGCGGGACGGCGCGTGACCCGACGGCATCGTCCGAAAGGTTGAGACGGAGTCCCACCCTGCGCACGAAGCCCGAGCGCGCGGGCCGGGGTGGACTAGAGACCATGACAGAAGTCCGTCCATCGTCCCTCTCCTTCGCCTCGCGCCTGACCTCCCGGCGCGGCGCGTGGGTCTCGCTCCTGGTCGCCGTCGGCGTCCTCGTCGTCCTGTTCGGCATGTTCGGGCGCGCGCAGGCGCCCAGCGGCAACGACGCGGCACCACCGACATCCGAGTCGGCCCAGGTGCAGAACCTGCTCAAGCAGTTCCCGGGGCACGACGTGCAGACCGTCATCGTGGTGGCCACCCGCTCCGACGGCGGCGTTCTCACCTCCGCCGACAAGGCCGCCGTCGGCGCCCTCAGCCCCGTCATCGCCGAGCAGACCGGCCACCAGCCGGCACGGGCGATGACCAGCGACGACGGGCGGGCGATGGCCGTGCAGGCTCCCTTCACGGTCACCGGCACCTCGGCGAAGGATGCCGCCCACGTCAACGACCTGCGCACCGCCCTGGCCGACCATCACACCCCCGGGCTGGTCGTGCAGGTCACCGGCGGCCCGGCCTTCGGCGCCGACATCACCAACGCGTTCGCCGGCGCCGACCTCACCCTGCTGCTGGTGACGATCGGCATCGTCGCGCTGCTGCTGATCCTCACCTACCGCTCCCCCGTGCTGTGGCTGCTGCCGTTGACGGTCGTCGCCCTGGCCGACCAGCTCGCGGCCAAGCTCACGGCCGCGGCGGGCACCGCCTGGGGCCTGCAGTTCGACGGCGGCGTGGTCAGCGTGCTGGTGTTCGGCGCCGGCACGAACTACGCGCTGCTGTTGATCTCCCGCTACCGGGAGGAGCTGTACCGCACCGAGAACCACCGCGAGGCCCTCGCCTCGGCCTGGCGGAAGACCGCCCCAGCGATCCTCGCCTCCAACCTCACCGTCGTCCTGGCCCTGGCCACGCTCGTGTTCGCCGTCATCCCCGGCACCCGGGGGCTCGGCATCGCCGCCGCGATCGGGCTGCTGATCGCCGCCGCCGCCGTGCTGCTCGTGCTGCCGCCGGTGCTCGCCGTCTGCGGACCGAAGGTGTTCTGGCCGTTCGCGCCGCGTCCCGGCCGCGCCTCGACCCAGGGCCGCGTGTGGGGCGGCATCGCGAACCGGGTGGTGCGCAAGCCGGATATCGCCCTGGTCTGCGGGCTGCTCGTCGTCGGCGTCATGGCCACTGGGCTCATCGGCACCGCGGTCGGGCTCACCCAGGTGCAGAAGTTCCGGGTTGCGTCGGAGTCGGCCGCGGGGCTGACGGTGCTCGGCGAACACTTCCCCGCCGGCGAGGCCCAGCCGATGTTCGTGGTCGCCGACGCCGCGAAGGCCGATGCCGTGAAGGATGCCGCATCCGCCGTCGAGGGGGTGGTGCGGGTGAGCGCCACAGGAACCACCGCCACCGTGGACGGCGTGACCAAGACGACGCTCGTCGTCTGGGGACAGCCCGCCCCGGGCACCCCTGCGAGCCTCGACCTGGTGACCAGTGTGCGCAGCGCTGTGCACGACGTGCCCGGTGCCCACGCACTGGTGGGCGGACCCGTCGCCACCGACGTCGACGCCCGCGCGGGCGCGCAGCGCGACCTGCTGCTGATCGCCCCGATGGTGCTGGTGATCAGCCTGCTCGTGCTCGTCTACCTGCTGCGTTCGCTGGTGGCACCCGTGCTGCTGCTCGCGATCAATATCGCCAGCGCGGCCGCCGCGATCGGGGCCGGCGCGTGGCTGTCGCGGGTGCTGTTCGGGTGGCCGGCCCTGGATCTGCAGGTACCGCTCATGGCGTTCCTCTTCCTCGTCGCGCTGGGCATCGACTACACGATCTTCCTCGTGCACCGCGCCAAGGCCGAAGCCGCCGGCCACGGCACCCGTGACGGCATGGCCCGGGCGGTGGCGGCCACCGGCGGCGTCATCACGAGTGCCGGCATCGTGCTGGCCGCCGTGTTCGCCGCGCTCGGCGTGCTGCCGCTGGTCACGCTGGGACAGTTGGGCCTGATCGTCGGGATCGGCGTGCTCATGGACACCCTCGTGGTGCGCACGGTGATCGTACCGGCCGTGTTCGCCCTCGTCGGCGACCGGATCTGGTGGCCGAGCCGCCCGCCCAAGGGCTACCGTCGAGACGGCGGGGCCGGTGCGCCGGATGCAGACCGCGAGGACGAGGTCCTCGTGGGCGCGGTCACCGGCCGGCTGGGCTGAGAAAGACGGACATGACCACGAGCACCACGGCACAGGCGATGCGGTTCGGCCAGCACGCCATCACCGGGGTGCTCGTGGTCATCGGGGCGGTCGGAGCCGTGCGCACCGACCGCCCGTGGCCCGCGTTCGCGCTGTGCGCGCTGTTCGTCGTCTGGTACGTGGTCGGGGTGGTGCTCGCCCGTCGCGTGCCGGCCGGTCCGCGCCGCACCGCCTGGCTGATCGTGCTGATCGCGCTCTGGGTGGGGCTGGCCGTGTTGGCGCAGGAGTTCGTCTGGCTCGCGTTCCCGCTCTGGCTGCTGACCGGTCAGCTGTTGCGCCTGCGTCCCGCCGCCGCGGTCAGCACGGCGATCCTCGTGGTGGTCGTGGTGGCACCCATCGCCCACACCGGCACGGTGAGTTCCGCCTACATCATCGGGCCGTTCGTGGGCGGGCTTTTCGCGTTCGGCATCTCCCGCGGCTACCTGCGCCTGATCGCCGACGCGCGGGAACGGGCGCAGCTGCTGACCTCGCTCGTGCAGGCGCAGGAGGACATGGCGCGTCTGCACGACGAGCTCGGCCACACCCAGCGCCAGTCGGGAGTGCTCGAGGAGCGCACGCGGCTGTCCCGGGACATCCACGACACGATCGCCCAGTCGCTGTCGGCGATCGTGATCCTCGCCCGCGCAGACACCGAGACCTCCGATGCGCGCGCGACGCTCACGCGCATCGAGGCGATCGCGGCGGACGGGCTGGTCGACGTGCGTCGGATCGTGGCCGCCCTCACTCCCGCCCAGCTCGAAGAGGGGGCGCTGGTGACGTCGATGCGACGGATGCTGGAACGCCTGGCCGACGAGACCGGGATCCGCACCGAGCTCGACGCGGACGAGCAGCTTCCCCGGCTCCCGGTCGCGGTGGAGATCGCCCTGCTGCGCACCGCGCAGTCGGCGCTGTCGAACGCGCGGCTGCATTCGGAGGCCGGCCGCGTCGTCGTGCACGTGGTCGACGCGGGCGACAGCATCCGCCTGGACATCGTCGACGACGGGCGCGGGTTCGACCTGGCCGCCTGGTCGGCGGACCCGGGGCGCGGCTACGGGCTGCGTGCCATGCGGGAACGCCTGCGGGAGCTCGGCGGCGACCTCGACGTGGAGGCGGCGGTGGAATCGGGCACGGCCCTGTCGGCGCACGTGCCGATCGCGCCGGTCGTGCCGTCGACCGCGACGGAGGGGACGTCATGACCGTGTCGGTGGTGCTCGTGGACGACCATCCCGTCGTGCGTTCGGGCCTGCGCGCCATGCTCGGGGCGGAGCCCGGCATCGAGGTCGTGGGCGAGGCGGCCGACAGCGTGGAGGCCGTGGTGCTGTGCCGCGCGCTCGCGCCGCAGGTGGTGCTCTGCGACCTGCGGCTGGGCGACGGCCCGGACGGCATCGCCACCACGCGGGCGTTGCGCGACCTCGACCCCGCCCCGGCCGTCGTCGTGCTGACGACCTACGACACGGACCACGACATCGTGCGGGCAGCACAAGCGGGAGCGGCGGGCTACCTGCTCAAGGACGCCGCCCCCGCGGCGATCGTCGGCGCCATCCGGGATGCCGCCGACGGCCGCACGGCGTGGTCGGCCGAGCTCGCGCAGCGCGTGCTGACGTCGGTGCGCGAGGGGGTCCCGGCGTTGACCGCCCGTGAGCGCGAGGTGCTCGAGCACGTGGCCGGCGGTGCCTCGAACGAGGCGATCGCCCGGGCCCTGTTCCTGACCTCGGCCACCGTGAAATCCCACCTCGTGCACATCTACACGAAACTCGGCGTCGACAGTCGCACGCGGGCCGTCGCCAAGGCGAGAGAACTGGGGATCCTGCCATGACCGCAACGACCGACGGCGTCGTCGCCCCGACGCGACGCGAATGGATCGCCCTCGGGGTGCTGGCCACCGGCCTCGGCATGATCGTGCTCGACGGCACGATCGTCGGGGTCGCCCTGCCGACGATCATCCAGGAGCTGAAGCTCACGATGACCGACGCGCAGTGGGTGAACAGCCTGTACGCGGTGCTCCTGGCGGCGCTGCTGCTGTCCACCGGCAAGCTCGCCGA
>CAYLMS010000038.1:0-9975 GCA_964384455.1 uncultured Microbacterium sp.
GGTCCCTGAGCCTGCTACGGTCCCTGAGCCTGTCGAAGGGTCGATGTCGATCTCGAGACCCTTGGCCCGAGCCCGTGCCGGCCCGTCGCCGAGCGTGGCGGCAAGCACCACGCCGCGACTCGGCAGCACCGTCGCCGTACGCCCCCAGGACCGACCGCCCGCACGGTCGAAGATCCACACTTCATGCACCGCCGCGTAGTCGAGCGACGACACCGTGAGCGCAAGGATGTGCGTGGGCGTGATGACGTTCCAGTACTCCCAACGCTTGTTGCGCCCCCAGCCCCGGCGCGTGAGCCTCGACGTGCTCACCAGCGGTCGACGCGCCCAGCCGACCGCGTCACGATTGAGCACTCGGCCGTCCCCGGCCGTCAGCGACACCGGCTCGGTCAACTCGCGCTCGATCACGCTTCGATCCTACGAACGACGCGGATGCCCCGTCGCGGTGCGCGTCCCCAGTCGCACCGTGACGAGGCATCCGTCCCGTCGTTCCCGGATTCCCCACTCCGGTGAAGTCCCCCGCACACGAGGAGCACCCCCGCACCTCCCTGATACACCGGATGTCGCACGCACCGGTGCGGTTCCCCAGTGCCGCGCCCCACCAGACGCTCGCGTGGCAGTTCGCGCCGCATCCCACGCCCCTCAGCGACCACAACTGCCACCCCAGCGCCCCCGCAGCGCCCCCGCAGCGCCCAAGTGCTGCCCCACCGCACGCTCGCGTGGCAGTTCGCGCCGCATCCCACGCCCCGAAGCGACCGCAACCGCCACCCGAACACCCCTGCCCCGTGCCACGCGTGCGCGCCCACGAGCCGCGGCGCGGCACCGCGCGCCGGACACTCCTGCACAAGCCACTCGCCGCGGCACTAGTCCACGCATTCCCGCCGCGACCGCCGCGCACCACCGTGCTGCACCACGATGGGCGGATGCCCCGCCCGCCGCACCCGCTTCCCGTCGACCTGGGGGACGCCTTCTCCTGCGCCGATGCGAGGCTGCACGGTGTGACCATGCGGCGGCTGCGGGCCGCCGACCTGGAGGCGCCGTTCCGCGGCAGCCGGCTCCGGCGCAGCGCGATGCACCAGGAGCCCGCCGACGACGCACCGTTCGCGCGCGATCGCGCAGCGCAGCGCCAGGTGGAGCGTCGCGCTCGTGCGTGCGCACCGCTCCTGCCCGGCGGCGCCTTCTTCGCCGCACGCACAGCGGCCGTGATCTTCGGCGCGCCGATCCCGCCCGGAGCCGAGCTCGAGGTCGCGGTGCTCGCGCCGGCGCGCGCACCGCGACGGCGGGGCGTCCGGGGCATCAAGATCGCCCCGAACCTGGCGCACGTGACGATGCGCCACGGGCTGCCAGTCGCCACTCCGGCGACGGCCTGGGCGATGCTCGGCGCCCGCTGCAGCGTGCGCGAGCTGGTCGTGCTCGGGGATGCGCTCGTGCGGGTACCCCGCGACGAGCTGGGCACCCCGCATCCCGAACTCGCGGCCGCATCCCTCGATCAGCTCGATCGGTCGATCGCGGCCGGGCGCCGGCCAGGTCTCGTGCGTCTGCGCGAGGCGCGGGCGCTGATCAGGGTCGGCAGCAGCTCACCGCTCGAGACGGACTACCGTCTGGATGCCGCGGCGCACGGGCTGCCCGAACCAGTGCTCGACTGCGAGATCCGCGATCGCCACGGGCGCCTGCTGGGGATCAGCGAGATCGTCTACCCCGGATGTCGCACCGTCGTCGAGATCGAGGGCGACCACCATCGCACGAGCCGCGCCCAATGGGATCGTGACATCGAGAAGTACCGCGCCTACGTCGCCGCGGGCTGGGAAGTGGTGCGCCTCACGGGGCGCCACGTGCGGTCGGCGCCACCCCGCGCCGCGTCGATCGTGCGCGAGGTGCTCGTGCGGCGCGGCTGGCGCCCAGGCGAACCTGCCTGAGTGGGGGCGCGATCGCGCCCGGCGCGCCGCCCGACCAGACACTCAAGTGACAGTTCGCGCCGCATCCCACGCCCCGAAGCGACCACAACTGCCACCCCAGCACCCCGGCAACGCCCCACGGCGCCCCGCCACACGCTCGAGTGACAGTTCGCGCCGCATCCCGCACCCCGAAGCGACCACAACTGCCACCCCAGCACCCCGGCAACGCCCCACGGCGCCCCGCCACACGCTCGAGTGACAGTTCGCGCCGCATCCCGCACCCCGAAGCGACCAAAACTGCCACCCCAGCACCCTGAAGCGACCACAACTGCCACCCGAGCACCCAACGCCCTGAGCGCCCGCGAGCGTCAGCACTCGATGACGTTCACCGCGAGGCCGCCCTCGCTGGTCTCCTTGTACTTCGTCGACATGTCGATGCCCGTCTGACGCATCGTCTCGACCACGGCGTCGAGCGACACGAAGTGCGATCCGTCGCCGCGCAGCGCGAGCCGCGCGGCGGTCACAGCCGTCGATGCGGCGATCGCGTTGCGCTCGATGCACGGAATCTGCACCAGCCCGCCGACCGGGTCACAGGTCAGTCCGAGGTGATGCTCCATCGCGATTTCGGCAGCGTTCTCGATCTGCCGATTCGTGCCGCCCATCACGGCCGTGAGGCCACCGGCAGCCATCGCGCACGCCGACCCCACCTCGGCCTGACAGCCGCCCTCGGCACCCGAGATCGAGGCGTTCGCCTTGAACAGCGAGCCGAGCGCGGTGGCGGTGAGCAGATAGCGCCGGATGCCGCGGCGGCGGTTCGCCTCGGCGATGGCGTGCTCGTCCGCGGCTTCGACACCCGGCGCGTCAACGTTCGCCGCCCCGACGCCCGCCGCACCGACACCCACGGCACCGTCAGCAAGCCCGACGCCCGCCGCACCGCCGAACCCCAGCAGAGCGCTGCCCACGAGCTCGCCGTAAGGCGTGACCGCATTGCCCGAGCCGAGACCCGAGTCGGCGAGGAACCGCCACCAGTAGGTGGCGACCGCCGGCACTATGCCCGCCGCGCCGTTCGTCGGCGCGGTCACGACGCGTCCGCCGGCCGCGTTCTCCTCGTTGACCGCGAGCGCGAACGCGCCGAGCCACTCGCCGGGCAGCTCGCGGTGCCCCTCGAGCTCCGACTCCTCCAGTTGCGCCCGGATCGCTGCGGCCCGACGCCGCACCTTCAGTATGCCGGGCAGCGTGCCGTCGGCGTGCAGTCCGGCGTGCACGCAGGCGGCCATCGCATCCCAGATGCCGTCGAGCCGCTTCGCCACCTCGGCCGCCGGGCGCAGCGCCTCCTCATTGATCCTGGCGGCCTCGGCGATCGAGATGCCTCGCTCGTCGCACAGCGCCAGCAGCTCCTCGGCGGTGTCGAACGCCAGCGGGAACGGCTGCGCCGCCACCGTCGCCGGCTCCCCGTCGCGCCGGATGAACCCGCCACCGATCGAGTAGTACGTCTCTTCGGCCACGACAGCGCCGCCGGCATCCTGCGTGATCAGCGTCATCGCGTTCGGATGCCCCGGCAGCCGCGTGCGCGGCACGAAGGCGATGTCCGCCTTGGCGAACGGCACGGCGTGCACTCCCGCGAGGGAGAGCGCGCGCCCTTCCGGCCAGTCGGTCCAGGCCAGGCGCACGGCATCCGGGTCGGCGGTCTCGGGCGCCAGCCCCTGCAGCCCGGCGACCACCGCATCGGGCGTGCCATGCCCGAGCCCGGTCGCACCGAGCGACCCGAACAGGGAACAGGTGACCCGGGCGACCGAGGCCAGCCGCCCAGCCGATCGCAATCGTGCGGCGAAATCGCGCGCTGCGCGCATCGGACCGACCGTATGGGAGCTCGAGGGTCCTACACCAATGGAGAACAGCTCGAACGCCGAGACGTAAGCGCTCACCTGACCAGGTTAGGCGTTCCTGACTTGCAAGGGCGAGCGGGAGGCGTATGCTTGCGCAGTCCTGGCGGGCATGGAGCCTGCGGACGTGAAAGGCCCGACGTGACGGCTGCAACGACCGGCGACGCTCCGGTCACCCATCCCACCCCGCGCGGCGGCGCCTTCGGTCGCTGGCTCATGACCGGCATCGTCGATGAGCACGGCACGCAGCAGGGTCCGCACGGGCACGAGCCGGAGAAGCCGGCCGCGTGGTGGCGGGTGATGTGCCTCACCGGTCTGGACTACTTCTCGACCCTCGGCTACCAGCCCGCCATCGCCGCGCTCGCGGCGGGCCTGATCTCACCGTTCGCGACGCTCGTGCTGGTGGCGCTCACGCTGTTCGGCGCCCTGCCCGTGTATCGCCGGGTGTCGCGTGAGAGCTTCAAGGGCTCGGGATCGATCGCCATGCTCGAGCGCTTCCTGCCGTGGTGGGCGGGCAAGCTGTTCGTGCTGGTGCTGCTGGGCTTCGCCGCCACTGATTTCATGATCACGATCACGCTGTCGGCGGCGGATGCCACGGCGCACGCGATCGAGAACCCGTTCGCACCCGCCTTCTTCCGCGGCAACAACGTGATCATCACCATCGTGCTGATCACGATCCTCGGCGCGGTGTTCCTCAAGGGCTTCCGCGAGGCGATCGGCATCGCGGTCGTGCTGGTCGTGGTCTACCTCGGCCTCAACGTGGTGGTCGTCGCCGTGTCGATCGTGCAGGTGTTCCAGCATCCGACTGCCCTCTCGGACTGGTGGGGCGCGCTGTTCGCGCAGCACGGCAATCCGTTCCTCATCGTCGGGGTCGCGCTGATCGTGTTCCCCAAGCTCGCCCTCGGCCTGTCGGGGTTCGAGACCGGGGTCGCAGTGATGCCGCAGATCAAGGGTCGCCCCGATGACGATCCCGAGTACCCGAAGGGCCGCATTCGCGGCGCCGGGCACTTGCTCACCACCGCCGCGCTCATCATGAGCGCATTCCTGATCACCTCGAGCTTCACCACCACGCTGCTGATCCCGCAGAAGGCGTTCCAGTCGGGCGGCCCGGCGAACGGCCGCGCGCTGGCCTACCTCGCGCACGAGTACCTGGGCAACGGATTCGGCACGGTGTACGACATCAGCACCATCGCCATCCTGTGGTTCGCGGGCGCGTCGGCGATGGCCGGCCTGCTGAACCTCGTGCCGCGCTACCTGCCCCGGTACGGGATGGCGCCGCAGTGGGCGCGCGCGGTGCGCCCGCTCGTGCTGGTGTTCACGGTGATCGCCTTCCTCATCACCCTGATCTTCCGCGCGGATGTCGACGCGCAGGGAGGCGCCTACGCTACCGGCGTGCTCGTGCTGATCACCTCCGCCGCGCTCGCGGTCACGCTGTCGGCGCGACGGCACCGCCAGCGCGGGCGGATGATCGCCTTCGGCATCATCACTGTCGTGTTCGTCTACACCACTGTGGACAACACGATCGAGCGGCCCGACGGCATCCGCATCGGCGCGCTGTTCATCCTCGCGATCATCGTGGTGTCGCTGGTGTCGCGCATCGGCCGCTCGTTCCAGATCCGCGCGACCTCGGTGACCTTCGACGAGGCGGCGAGCGAGTTCGTGCAGGAGGAGGCGACCGAGGGCGCCATCCGGATCATCTCGCACGAGCCGACCGAGGTCGAAAGCCGCGAGGTGTACGAGCGCAAGAACCGCGACGAGCGTCGGTTCTCGCACATCCCCAGTTCGGCGCGCACGATCTTCCTCGAGGTGCACAAGTCGGACTCGTCGGACTTCGAGGAGGATCTCGTCGTCGAAGGGGTGATCAAGTACGGGTATCGCGTGCTCGTGGTGCGCAGCGGCAACGTGCCCAACACGATCGCGTCGGTGCTGCTGCACATCCGTGACGCCACCGGCGTGGTGCCGACGATCTACGTGGAGTGGACCGAGGGCAACCCCATCTCGAACATGTTCCGCTACCTGATCACGGGCGTGGGCGAAGTGGCACCGGTCACCCGCGAGGTGCTGCGCGAGGCCGAGAAGGATCCGAAGCGCCGCCCCGCCGTGCACGTGGTGTAGCGCCAGGGGCGAGCGGATGCCGCGGGGCTCGCTTCAGGCGGAGCCTGCCGTGTCGGTGACGCCCTCGTAGAGTCCGATGTTGTTCCCGTCGGGGTCGCGGATGGCAGCCCACCAGCTCGTCGGCGAGATCATCGACTTGGGCATCGTCACGGCACCGCCGTGCGCCGACGCGACCGCGAGCGCCTCGTCGATCGAATCGACCTCGACGTACGAGCGGGGCTGCACGAAGTCGTCGCTGCGCGGCGCGAGCCCGCCTCCCGAGATCTGGTTGGGCGCCCGCCACATGGGGTAGCCCTCATAGCCGGGCATCTCGGCGATCTGCCAGCCGAACAGCGCGTGGTAGAACGCCGTAGCCCGTGCGGCATCCGCGACCGGGATGTCGATGTGGGTGATGTCTCCGTGCGGCATGGTGCGCCTCCCGTCGTGGTGCCCCCGGGCACAGCGTACGCCGCGCTCAGGACGCCCGACAGGGGCGCTCGGAAACGCGTGAGGCCCCGGCCGATGCCGGGGCCTCACTGATGCGCGCTCGAAGGGACTCGAACCCCCAACCTTCTGATCCGTAGTCAGATGCTCTATCCATTGAGCTACGAGCGCAGCGGTCGCACACACGTGCGCGGACCAGCGTCCAGGATACCCCACGCGTCGAGCCCCCGCGAATCACGCCCGGGGCAACGCGGGCCTAAGGCAGCCGGCGCAGCTTGCGCTGGCGCGACGCCAGTCGCTGCAGGTCGATCAGCGCGACAGCATCCATGCGTGCCTCGCGCAGCAGGTCGTACTCGGGGTCGGCCTCGGGGCGCATCGCCTCGACCCGCAGCCGACGGTCGAGGTTGCCCTCGACATCCGACCAGGCGGCGAGCCGCGAGGTCTCGACCAGATCGCGCACCTGCTCGGGGTTGTCCGCCCAGTCGCGCAATCCGGCAGCCACGCCGAGGTACTGCTCCCGACGGCGCTTCAGGTTGCGCACGTCACGGTCGCGATAGTCGTGCGTGTCCATCGGATCGCTCGACCGCCGTGAGGCGCGCTTGCGCTGGCGGTCGACCGTGCGAGCCGCGTCCTCCTGCTCCTTCGCGAGATGCCGCAGCACCTCACGGGCGGCAGCCGCCACGTCGTCGGCGTCGAAGTCTGCGCCGTGCGCGATGGTGTCCACGAGGATCTCGTTCTTCACCGTCAGGCGCGCTGCCGCGCCCGCGATCTGCAGACCCTCGGCGACGGCATCCGATCGCCTGCCCATCGCCACCTCCTGCCACGAGCGTAGCGGCAGCGGGATTGCCGTGCGCGGCGGTTCAGCGCCAGCCGTCGATGCGCACCGGTCCGCCATTCGCGGCGACTCCCGGTTTGAGCGCGAGCAGATTCGCCCCGACATAGGAGATGCCCGCCTGTCGGTGCCATTCGCTCGGGAAGTGGGTGTGCAGCCGCGATACCTGGAATTGCGCTTGCACTTCGGGGACGTAGCGCCGGTAGTCGTCGTCGGTGTAGTACCAGAACGAGTTCTCGTTGTAGAAGGCCACGTGCGTGGGGTCCTGGAAGGCCCCGCGCCCGTCGGTGCTCGGCGTCTGCGACACGATCACCCCGCCCGGTGCGAGCAGCCGGTACAGCTCGTTGATCGCCGCGACCTTGTCGGCGACGTGCTCGAAGAAGTCGAAGGCCCGGATGACTCCCACGGCGCCGTCAGGCAGCGGCAGCTCCTCCGGCAGAGTCGCCACGATATCCACGCCCGGCCCGCGGCGCATGTCGACCCCGAGGTATCCCGCCGGCTTGGCGTGCGCCGCGCCGAGGTCGAGGCACAGCAGGCCAGCGCGCTTGGCCCAGGCGAGCGCGTTCTGCTCGAAGTGCCGGTCGTACAGTTCCACGGTGCGCACCTGGATGTCGGCGTTGATCTCGGGTCGCCGGTGCGTGTTGCCGTCGTGGATGCGCTGCAGATAGAGGCATTCGTCGATCGGCACGAACGGCCCGGCCTGGTAGAGGCGGCACATCAGGTCGTGGTCGTCGAGGATCCCGAGAGTCTCGTCGTGCCCACCGACCTGTTCGTACGCGCTACGACGGAAGGCGCGCAAGTGATTGGGCGCGAACCAGATGTACGACACGTTGTGGGGGGTGGGCGGGAACGAGACCGGATGCGTGAACTCCAGGCCGTCGATCACGACGTCGCGATAGCTCCAGCCCATGTCATCGTCATAGCGCGTGACTTGCGGGCGGCCGTCGGCGTCGACCTCGGCCGCGTGCGAATATACGAGGGATGCTTCGGGGTTCTCGTCGAACGCGACCAACACCCGCGCCAGCGCCTCGCGCGTGAGCAGGTCGTCGTGGTCGAGCTCGACGAGGATGTCGGCACCTGCGTGCGCGCTGGCCGCGCGCTTGGCTTGACCGACTCCCGACACCTCGCCGTGCTCGACGACGCGCACGCGGTCGTCATCGACGGCCGGCACCCACCGGGCGCCGCCGTTGAGCAGCACGATCCATTCCCAATCGGGCATGGACTGCGCCCGGAGCGATTCGTGCGCCGCGTCAAGGTAGCGCGGCTCGTGGCTCGGCGTGACTACGGACACCCGAGGCATCCGTTGCGAGCCGCCGGTCACCCGCCGCTGCCCGATTGGGCGGTCAGGCTCGGGTCGAGTGCGAGCGCCTTGTCCCGGGCATCCTTGGCGGCCGCCTTGTCGCCCTTCTTCTCCAGCAGCACCGACATTCTGAAGTACGCCGTCGCCGCCTTCGGGTTGATCGCGACGATCCTCTGGTAGAGGGCGACGGCGGCGTTCGCATCGGTGGCCTCGAGAATGATCGCCTTGTTGTACATCGCGCTGGTGAAGTTGGGGTCGGTCTTCAATGCAGCGTCATAGTAGGCCAGCGCCCCTGCCGTGTCACCGGCCTGGTGCGCCAGCACACCGAGGTTGTAGTTGGCCAGTGCGTTGCCCGGTTCGACGGCCAGCACGGTCTTGAAGGTCGCCGTGGCCTGAGTGGTGTCGCCCGACTGCGCAGCGGCGATCCCGAGCTGAAGCAGGTTCGCGACCGAGACCGAGCCGGATGCCGACGCCTGCGGGGCCGCAGACGTCGGTGCGGGTGCGGGTGCGGGCGCGGTGCAGCCGGCGAGCAGGAGGGATGCCGCCATCGCGGCAACGACGACGGGGAAGCGGATGCCTCGCATGGCGCTGGTCATGTGCTGCCTCTCAGAACTTGATGATCGCGATCCATGCGCGCCCCAGCTGTGCGGTGGTGAAATCACCCTGTGCGCTGATCGCCGACACGGTGCCGAGGGTGTTCGACACGCGCAGTACGACCTGGATCGGCGACGTGACGACGACGACGGCATTGGCCTGGTTCGCGGGCCCGACATTGGTGCCCGATGACGCCGTCGAATTCGCGGCGCCGCCCTGCCCCAGCCACAGGCCGTTTGTGACGTTGTAGAACCCGAACATCGTGCGTCCGGCTGCATTACCTGTCGCTGCTCCGACCGAGCCGCTCAGCTCGTAGGTCCCGACGGGAAGGGTGATCACAGAGTTCGTCATCGTGAGGCCGATGATCGTGTTGGTGTCGGTGGCATCGATGGACACCGTCGTGTTCGCGACCGGAGAGTTCTGACTGCCGGAGTTGTAGAAGCGTGCGAGCCCGCTGCTGACCCCGCCCTGACTGCCTTGCGCGCCCTGCGGTCCCTGTGCGCCGGCGACCCCCTGCGGACCTTGTCCGCCGGTCGCTCCCTGGAACCCCTGCGGTCCGGCTGCACCAGCGGTACCTTGGGATCCGGTCGCACCCGCGACGCCCTGCGGGCCTTGTGGACCGATCAGACCCTGCGGCCCGGCCACCCCCTGAGCGCCCGCCACCCCCTGAGCGCCCGCCGAACCCTGCGGGCCTTGTGGACCGATCAGGCCCTGCGGCCCCGCCACCCCCTGAGCGCCCGTCGAACCCTGAGCGCCAGTCGAACCCTGCGCGCCAGTCGAGCCCTGCGCGCCAGCCGCACCTTGAGCACCCGTTGCGCCCTGCGCGCCGGTCAGACCCTGTGTGCCAGCAGCACCCTGTGCACCTGTTGCGCCCTGCGCGCCCGTCGAACCCTGGGCGCCTTGCGCACCCATCAGGCCTTGCGGCCCGACCGCCCC
>CAYLMS010000039.1:0-5081 GCA_964384455.1 uncultured Microbacterium sp.
CTCCCTTTCTCCTTTGTATCTCTTCCCCGGAAAGTAGTTGTGCTGGTTGTTAGGACAGTTTTTCATTGCCCTTTCATTTTTTCTCTCTGTTTCGATCCATGTTCACTCACGCGTCCCCTGCGCAGAACGCCGCCACCTCCGCTGCTCCCGGCACGATGTTGGACGAAGACAATGCGGCCACGCTCTATCGCGACCCGGTTGGTTGGACCATCCATCGCAAGCGAGCCTGGGTCGCGGCATTGAGCCAGGCGCATTACGACTTCATCGATTTCTCCATCACCGTCGGCAGCGAAGCCGGCACTAAGGAGTCGAGTGCGCAGATTCGCACCTGGATGAAGCACCTCTCGACGTTCCTGCACAGTTTTCCGTTTGTCGGCGCGGCGCCCTTGGCCGATTGGGTCGAGAAGAAACCGGAACATGTGGTCTCGGCCACGCTGGGCGTTGGCGGAGTGCAGTATGTGACCTACCTGGCCGACGCTCGCGAGGTGACCGACCAAGCCGCTGGCACGCCGATCGAGGGCGAAGTCACCGTGCGTTTGAGCGCGGGAGACTACCAGGTAAGCGCGTTCTCGCCCACCACCGGCAAGCGTGAGGCCCTGATGCGCGTCAGCGGCGGCAACCAGCCGGTCTCCATCAAGCTACCGCCGGTTGTTCATGACATGGTGTTGGTCGTGCTGCGCGCCTGCGTGCTGTCGCTGCGCGCGCCCTTCCTGGTAGTGGTGATCGCCGCGGCCGTGGTCGCCGCACTCCTGCGGCTGTGGGGGTGGGCCGCATGAGGCTTCTCGGGTGGCTGATCGCAGGCGCGGCGGGCGCCGTCTACGGCACGGCCGGCACCATCGCGCATTCGTCGCGCCTGGGCGGCTTCCCACTCGGGCTGGTGCTGGCGGTGATCGGCAGCGCGGCACTGCTGGTCGCCGTGCGGGCGCTGTCGGGCGACCGCTGGGCGGCGCTGTGCACGGGGGCGGGCATGATGCTCGCGGTGATCGTGTTCAGCGGGGAAGGACCGGGCGGGTCGGTGGTGGTGCCGGGCGGAACACTGGACCGGATCGGTCCGGTGAGCCTCGGCGTGGTCTGGATGATCGCGGTGCCGTTGATGACGCTGTCGGTCGTCGTTGCCGGTCGCCGCCGTCGACCGGCAACTAGACTCGACGCGTGACGTACGTGATCGCCCTGCCCTGTGTCGACGTGAAAGACCGGGCGTGCGTCGACGAATGTCCGGTGGACTGCATCTACGAGGGCGACCGCTGCCTCTACATCCACCCAGACGAGTGCGTCGACTGCGGAGCCTGCGAGCCGGTGTGCCCGGTCGAGGCCATCTTCTACGAGGACGATCTGCCCGCCGAGTGGAGCGACTACTACAAGGCGAACGTCGAGTTCTTCGACGAGATCGGCTCGCCGGGCGGCGCCGCGAAGGTCGGCGTCATCCACTACGACCACCCCATCGTGGCGGCGCTGCCGCCGCAGGCGAGCTGAGCCGATGGGGGTCGCCGACCTCGCCGACTACCCGTGGGACGCCGTCGCGCCCTTCGCCGCGCGCGCTCGCGCGCATCCCGACGGGATCGTCGACCTGTCGGTCGGCTCACCGGTCGACCCCACGCCGGAGGTGGTGTGCGCGGCGCTGCAGGCCTCGGCCGACGCGCACGCCTATCCGCAGACCGCGGGTAGTCCCGCGCTGCGCCAGGCCATCGTCGACTGGTACGCGCGCCGGCGCGGGGTGCCCGGGCTCGGAACCGACCAGGTGCTGCCGACGGTCGGCTCGAAGGAACTGATCGCGCTGCTGCCGCTGCTGCTGGGACTCGGCCCGGGCGATGTGGTGGTGCACCCGCGCGCGGCCTATCCCACCTACGAGGTGGGCGCACGGCTTGCCGGCGCCACACCGCTGGCCAGCGACGACCCCGCCGAGTGGCCGCAGTCCACGCGGCTGATCTGGGTCAACTCGCCCGGCAACCCCGACGGGCGGGTGCTGGATGCCGCGCAGCTGCGCGCGGCGCGCGAACGCGCCACCGCGCTCGGGGCGGTGCTCGCCGGCGACGAATGCTACGCCGAACTGGGCTGGGATGCTCCGTGGGACCGCGAGCCGATCCCCTCCGTGCTCGACGCCCGCGTCAGCGGGGGAGCGGCCGCCGGCATCCTTTCGGTGTACTCGCTGAGCAAGCAGTCCAACCTCGCCGGCTACCGGGCAGGATTCGTGGCGGGCGACGCCGCCCTGGTGGCACGGCTGCTCAGCGCCCGCAAGCATCTGGGTCTGATGCCGCCCGCTCCGGTGCAGCAGGCGATGATCGCGGCGCTCGGCGACGACGCCCATGTCGCCGTGCAGCGGGAACGCTACCGGCGGCGCCGCGCCCTGCTGCTGCCTGCGGTGCAGGCGGCCGGTTTTCGCATCGACCGCAGCGAGGCGGGGCTGTACCTGTGGGCCACCGAGGGCAGGGACTGCTGGGACAGTCTCGGCCGGTTCGCCGACGCGGGCATCCTCGCCGGCCCGGGGGTCTTCTACGGATCGCATTTCCCGCAGCACGTGCGACTGTCGCTCACGGCGACCGACGAGCGCATCGCGGCCGCGGCGCAGCGGCTGCGCGCGCTGGTGTGAGGGTTCCGCCAAGCGGATGCGGCAGCCTTTGACGGTGGCAACAGTAGGCCGAGGCGGCCGTTAGGCTGTAAAGCGACCGACGATTTCACCAGGAGGCTCTGTGAGCGACGCGGGAGCGCACGACGATGCCGGCGCGAAGGCCACCCTCCGGGTCGGCGACACGGTCGCCGAATTCCCCGTGCGCCGCGCCACCGACGGCACGCCCAGCATCGACTTCTCCACGCTGACCAGGCAGACCGGCCACACCGCGCTGGACTACGGGTTCGTCAACACGGCGTCGACGGCCTCGGCCATCACCTTCATCGACGGCGATGCCGGCATCCTGCGCTACCGGGGCTACCCGATCGAGCAGCTCGCGAAGAACAGCACCTACCTCGAGGTCGCCTGGCTGCTGATGTACGGCGAGCTTCCCAGCGCCGACGAGCTGGTGGCCTTCGACGAGCGGATCCGCCACCACACCCTGCTGCACGAGGACCTGAAGCGCTTCTTCTCGGCGCTGCCGCACACCGCGCACCCGATGTCGGTGCTGTCGTCGGCGGTCTCCGCGCTGTCGACGTACTACGAGGGGCAGTCCGACCCGCACAATCCCGAGCATGTGGAGTTGAACACCATCCGGATGCTGGCGAAGCTCCCGGTGATCGCCGCCTACGCCCACAAGAAGAGCGTCGGGCAGGCGTTCCTGTACCCCGACAACTCGCTGAGCTTCGTGGACAACTTCCTGAAGCTCAACTTCGGCGTGCTCAGTGAGATCTACGAGATCAACCCCGTGATGTCGCGCGCGCTGGAGCGACTGCTGATCCTGCACGAGGACCACGAGCAGAACGCATCCACCTCCACTGTGCGTCTGGTCGGCTCCACCGGCGCGAACATGTTCTCGTCGATCTCGGCCGGCATCAATGCGCTCTACGGCCCGCTGCACGGCGGCGCCAACGAGGCCGTGCTCGACATGCTCGGTCGCATCCGCGACTCGGGGGAGAGCGTGCAGCGCTTCGTGGAGCGGGTGAAGAACAAGGAGGACGGGGTCAAGCTGATGGGCTTCGGCCACCGGGTCTACAAGAACTACGACCCGCGCGCCAAGCTCGTCAAGGAGTCGGCCGACGAAGTGCTCGCCGAGCTCGGCATCAGCGACCCGCTGCTGGACCTGGCCAAGGAACTCGAGGAGCTCGCGCTGGGCGACGACTACTTCCGCGAGCGCCGGTTGTATCCGAACGTCGACTTCTACACCGGGGTCATCTACAAGGCGATGGGTTTCCCCACTCGCATGTTCACGGTGCTGTTCGCGATCGGCCGGCTGCCGGGATGGCTGGCGCAGTGGCGTGAGGCCGCCAGCGACCCGCACACGAAGATCGGGCGGCCGCAGCAGCTCTACGTGGGCTCCCCGCGCCGCGACTACCCCGGAGTCTGAGCGGGACCCGGGCTACCCTGCGGCCGCGCGCACCAGCGCGGCCGCGACATCCGGCACGTAGCCGTCGACGTTGCGCGGCGGACGTTCGTAACCGCCCGAGCGCGGCCGCTCGGGGATCTCGACCGGGTCGCGCTCGATCGCCACGTACGGCACGCGGGAGAGCAGATGGGCGATCAGGTTGATCCGGCTCGCGCGCTTGTCGTCGCTGGGCACCTCGAACCATGGCGCCTCGGGGATGTCGGTGTGCACGAACATCGCGTCCTTGGCGCGGGAGTAGTCCTCCCAGCGCGTGATCGACAGCACGTCGGTGGGGCTGAGCTTCCAGCGCCGCATCGGGTCTTCCGCGCGTGAGTGGAAGCGTGCCTCCTGCTCGACGTCAGACACGCTGAACCAGTACTTCAGCAGCAGGATGCCGTCTTCGACCAGCATGCGCTCGAAGATCGGCGCCTGGTGCAGAAACCGGTGGTACTGCGCGTTCGTGCAGTACCCCATCACCCTCTCGACACCCGCGCGGTTGTACCAGGAGCGGTCCATCAGCACGATCTCGCCCGCCGCAGGCAGGTGCGGAACATAGCGCTGGAAGTACCACTGGCTGCGCTCGCGTTCGGTGGGGATGGGCAGCGCCACGATGCGGGTGACGCGCGGGTTGAGATACTCGGCGACCCGTTTGATCGCGGAGCCCTTGCCTGCGGCATCCCGGCCCTCGAAGATCACGACCACGCGCGCACCGGATGCCTGCACCCACGCCTGCAGGTCGACCAGGCGTGCCTGGAGCACCTTGAGCTCGCGTTCGTACAGTGCCTTCGGCATGCGCTCGACCATGACGACGAGCCTAGTCAGGCGTGCAGCGCCTCGTTCAGCGTGACACCCGCGCCGGCGCGGCGCACGACCTCGATCGCACCGGTGAGCGAGTTGCGACGCAACAGCAGGCCGTCGCGACCGGAGAGAGTCGCCGCCTTGACGGTGGGACGCCCGCCGTCGGCCCGCGCGGGCTCGTCGGCGAGCACCACCTTCGCTCCCGCGGTGACGTAGAGCCCGGCCTCGACCACGCAGTCGTCGCCGAGCGAGATGCCGATGCCGGCATTGGCG
>CAYLMS010000039.1:5091-9955 GCA_964384455.1 uncultured Microbacterium sp.
CAGCAGCGTGCGCGCGCCGATCGACACGCGGTGCTCGCCGCCGCCGGACAGGGTGCCCATGATCGACGCGCCGCCGCCGATGTCGCTGCCGTCACCGACCACGACACCCTGCGAGATGCGACCCTCGACCATCGAGGCGCCCAGGGTGCCGGCGTTGAAGTTCACGAAACCTTCGTGCATGACGGTGGTGCCGGGGGAGAGATAGGCGCCCAGCCGCACGCGCGCGGCATCCGCGATCCGCACTCCCGGCGGGGTGACATAGTCGAGCAGCCGCGGGAATTTGTCGATGCCCGCCACCTGGATGCCGTCGCGCGCGAGCCGCGGGCGCAGTCGGGCGACGTCGTCGGGATGCATCGGCCCGGCGTTCGTCCATGCCACGGTCGGCAGCAGCCCGAACAGGCCGGTGAGGTCGAGCTCGTTCGGCCGCACGAGGCGGTGCGACAGGGCATGCAGCCGCAGGTATGCGTCGGAGGTGTCGGTGGGCGGTTCGTCGAGGCAGAGCTCGACGGTGACCACATCGAGCTGCACGCCGCGCCGCGGGTCGGGCGCGGCGAACTGATCGAGCTGGGCAGGAGGGATGCTGCGGTCGAGCCCGCGCGGCACCCGGCCGGCGCGCGGCTCGGGGAACCAGGTGTCGAGCACGGTGCCGTCGCCGGCGGTCGTCGCCAGTCCGGTGCCCCACACCCAACGCTCGTCGCTCACCCCTCCACCGTACCCGGGCTCGGCGGCCCCGCAGGCGCGGGCCGCGCCGCTCGGTAGACTCGCAGGATGCCGCAGCTCGACCTGTCCGCGCCCGCCGTCGAGCTCGCCGCGGCCGTGTGCGACATCCCGAGCGTCTCGGACGACGAGACCCCGCTGGCGGATGCGATCCACGCCGCCGTGGCGCCGCTGGCGCACCTCGACGTGTACCGCGACGGCGACACGATCGTGGCCCGCACCGATCTGGGGCGCGCACAGCGCGTGGCGATCGCCGGGCACATCGACACCGTGCCGATCAACGGGAACCTGCCCACCCGGCGCACCACGGTCGACGGCGAGCCGTGCCTGTGGGGCCGTGGCACCGTCGACATGAAGGCGGGGGTGGCGGTGCAGCTCAAGCTCGCCGCCGAGCTGGCCGCCCCGCGGGTGGACCTCACCTGGATGTGGTACGACCACGAAGAGGTCGACGCCGAGCGCAACGGGCTCACCCGGCTCGCGCGCACCAGGCCCGACCTGTTCGCCGCCGACTTCGCGATCCTCGGCGAACCGTCCAACGGCGCCGTCGAGGGCGGCTGCAACGGCAATCTGCGGGTGCTCGTGCGCACGCACGGTCGGCGGGCGCACTCGGCGCGCGCGTGGGTGGGCGAGAACGCCATCCACCGAGCCGCCCCCGTGCTGGCGCGATTGGCTGAGTACCGGCCGCGCGAGGTGGCCGTCGAGGGGCTGGTCTACCGCGAGGGGCTCAACGCGGTGCGCATCCGGGGCGGAGTGGCCGGCAATGTGATCCCCGACCTGTGCGAGATCGAGGTGAACCACAGGTTCGCCCCCAGCCGCACGCCCGAGCAGGCCGTGCAGCACGTGCGCGACGTGTTCGACGGGTTCGAGGTGGAGGTGCTCGACCTCGCCGCCGGCGCGCGCCCCGGACTCGATGCGCCGCTCGCGCAGGAGTTTCTCGCCGCGGTCGGCGGCGTCGCCCGGCCGAAGTACGGCTGGACCGACGTGGCGCGCTTCAGCGCGCTCGGCGTGCCCGCGGTCAACTACGGACCGGGCGATCCGATGCTCGCCCACCATGACGAGGAGCGCGTGCCGCTCGCGCAGATCGAAGACGTCGAGCGGGGCCTGCGCGCGTGGCTGACGGCACCGTGACGGATGCCGCGCCCGCCCGGCTGTCGGACTGGGTGCGCATCGGCATCCTCTATCTCGCGGCGCGCGCGGTCACCACGGTGTTCCTGTTCGTCGCGGCCGGGCTGAGCCAGCAGGGCTCTCGCTTCGGCCCGCACGCCACGATCGCCGACTTCGTGCTCGGCTGGGATGCGCAGTGGTACTGGTACGTGGCCGTCAACGGCTATCCGGCCACCCTGCCGCTGACGGCCACCGGCCAGGTCGCCGAGAACCAGTGGGCGTTCCTGCCGATCTACCCCTATCTCGCGGCCGGTCTGGGCGCGGTGCTCGGGCACTGGGGACTCGGTGCGCTGGTCGTCTCGCTGGTCGCCGGCTACCTCGCGGCGCTCGTGCTGTATCGCATGCTGCGCGAGCGCCAGGATCGCGCCACCGCGACGTGGGCGGTCGTGTTCTTCGTAGCAGGGCCCATGGCCGCGCTGTTCCAACTGGGCTACGCCGAGGCGCTGTTTCTGCTGTGGCTGTTCCTCGCGCTCTGGTGCGTGCTGCGGCGACGCTACCGCTGGCTCTTCCTGTTCGTGCCGCTGATGGCATACACCAGGCCCGGCGTGCTGCCGTTCGCGCTCTTCCTCGGCCTGTACGTGGTGTGGCGCTGGCTGCGCCGGCGCAGCGATCCGTTCGGCGCGCGCGAGCTGCTCACGCTCGCGGGTGCCGGTGCGGTGGCGGTGGTCACGGGCTTCTCATGGCAGTTCATCGCCGCGGCCGTCACCGGACGGCCCGACGCCTATCTGGCGACCGAGCTCGCCTGGCGGCGCAACTGGATCCCCGATGCGCCCGACCTGTTCCGCCCATTCGACGGCTTCGTGCAGGGCGTCGGATTCTGGTTCGGGCATGCATGGGGCATGAGCGAGACGATCGGCTATGTCGTGCTGGCGGCATCCGTCGTCGGTGTGGCCGCGCTGCTGCTGTTCGAGCCGCATGTGCGGCGTCTCGGCGTCGAGCTGCGGCTGTGGGCGGCGAGCTACCTGGTGTACCTGCTGGCGGTCTTCTTCCCGCAGTCGAGCATCTTCCGGCTGCTGGTGCCGCTGTCGCCGCTGTGGGGCGCGGTGGCGATGCCGCGCTCGCGGGTGTGGCGCGGCGCCGTGCTCGCGGCATGCCTGGCGGGCCAGTGGTGGTGGATCTACAGCATGTACGCGCTGGGGAAGACGTTCTCGCAGATCCCCTGAATGCTGTGCTTCGGCTGTGTCGGGCGCGACCGATAGACTTGATCCGCATACCCCGACGAAAGGAAGCCGCGATGGCAGCCATGAAGCCGCGAACCGGAGACGGACCGATGGAGGCCGTGAAGGAGGGCCGCCTGATCATCGTCCGCGTTCCGCTCGAAGGCGGAGGTCGCCTCGTGGTGTCGGTCAACGACGCCGAGGCGAAGGAGCTCCACGACGCGCTCGCGGCGGTGGTGGCCGCCTAGCGACTGGGGCGGCTCAGCCGCGCTCGGCGATCGTGGTCAGCTGCAGCAGGCCCTCGCCGACGATCGAGAGCGCACCCAGCACGGCGGGGGAGTTCTGCGTCTCTGAGATGAGCGACCGGTAGGACACGGTGACCTCGTCGCGCTGCACCGGATCGGCCACCTTGCCGTGATGCAGCACGCGCGGCACGAGTACCGTGCCGCCAGGGCGCACCAGCCGCAGGCCGTGCTCAACGTATTCGATGACGTTCTCCGGGTCGGCGTCGACCAGCACGATGTCGTAGGACTGCTCGTTCATGCGCGGCAGCACGTCGGCGGCGCGCCCCGTGATGAACCGGGCGCGCGCGGCCGGGATCTTCGCGTCGGTGAAGGCCTGCCTGGCCGCGGCGAGGTGCTCGGGCTCGTTGTCGATCGTGGTGAGCACGGCGCGTGGCGCGCCATGCAGCATCCACAGCCCCGACACGCCCGCGCCGGTGCCGATCTCGACGATGGATGCCGCGGCCGTCGCCGCGGTGATCACGGCGCACTGCGCGCCGACCGCCGCGCCGATCGGCTCGGCGCCCAGCTCTCTGGCGTGCAGCCTGGCCCGCGCGATCTGCTCGGGTTCGACCGTCACCTCCTGCGCGAACCTGAAGTTCGCCTCTCGCTCGCTCATCGCCCTCCCGACTGTCGTGCGCACGCGCGCTGATCTCAGGCTACGCGGCGGCCGGTGCCGCGCAGTCGAGGCGCACGGGTAACCTGAAGGCATGTTCTTCGGGTTCTCGTGGGAGAAGCTGCTGCTGATCCTCGTGATCGCCGCATTCCTCATCGGACCGGAGCGACTGCCCCGCTATGCGGAGCTGCTCGCCCGGCTCACCGTGCGCGCGCGCGAGACGCTGCGCGGTGCCAAGGAGCGCGTGCGCGACGAGATGGGCGAGGACTTCGACGACGTCGACTGGCGCCGGCTCGACCCGAGGCAGTACGACCCGCGTCGGATCATCCGCGACGCGCTGCTCGACGACGCGCCGGTGAAGCCGGTGTCTATGGCTGCCGCCTCGGCGTCGATCGCGCCGCATCCGGTGTTGACGGCCGACCAGCCGACGCCGTTCGACTCCGAGGCGACGTAGCCCTCAGCGCGGCGTCACCGGCAGCGCGCGGCCGGCAAGGCCGCGGCCGGCGCCCGCGAGCCGGGCGGCCAGCGCGGTGATCGCGCGCGCCGCCGCGTCGTGCGGATGGACGAGCACGACGGGGGCGCCCTCGTCGCCGTCTGCGCGCAGCAACGGGCTCAGCGGCACGGAGGCCAGCAGCGGCACAGGATCGGCGTCGGTGCCGAGTGCCCGCGCCACCTCGACGCCACCGCCTGCGCCGAACAGCTCGAGCGTGCTGCCGTCGGCGAGGGTCATCGCCGCCATGTTCTCCACCACGCCGATCACCCGCTGACCGGTCTGCCGCGCCACGAGCCCGCTGCGCACGGCGACGTCGGAGGCTGCGGGCTGCGGCGTGGTCACGACGATCACCCCGGCGTGCGGCAGCAGCTGACCGACGGAGATCGCGACGTCGCCGGTGCCCGGCGGCATGTCCAGCAGCAGCACGTCGAGGTCG
>CAYLMS010000040.1:0-9874 GCA_964384455.1 uncultured Microbacterium sp.
GGTTGATCAACGGTGAGCTCGAGGCCGAGTTGGCCGCTCTGGCCGACGCCTGGCCTGCGCAGCGCACGGTCACCCTGCTCGACGAGATCGCGCGCACCCGTCGCAACCTCGAGCAGAACGCCGCCCCCGCGCTCGCGCTCGAGGGACTGCTCGTCACCGTCGCCAGCGGGAGGACCCCCTGATGCCCCGCCCCGCCCGCCGACCGCTGGTGCGCCGGCTGATCGCGGCCGCCGCACTGGTGGCCGCGGCATCCGTCGTGCTGTCCGGATGCCTCTACTCGATGATCCCGGCGCCGACGCCGCGTGCCACCTCGAGCATCGCCGCCGACACCTCGGGCATCCCCGAAGACCTGCTGCCGTTCTATTCGCAGACGCTGCACTGGAAGTCGTGCAACGGCGGCTTCGAGTGCGTCGACCTGAAGGCTCCGTTGGACTGGTCGCAGCCGTCGGGGCGCACCATCTCGCTCGCTCTGATCCGGCAGCGTGCGCTTAGCGGCGCGCCCGTCGGCTCGCTGCTGGTCAACCCTGGCGGGCCCGGTGTGAGCGGCGTCGACTATGTGCGCGACTCGATCTCGGGCGCGGTCAGCACGAAGCTGCAGCAGTCGTTCGACGTGGTCGGGTTCGACCCGCGCGGAGTGCAGCACTCCACGGCCGTGCACTGCTACGACGACAAGCAGTTGGATGCCTTCCTCTTCGACCTGCTGCCCGGCGCGCGCGGTTCCGCGCAGTGGACGCAGGCCACCGAGCAGCGCTTCGCCGCCTTCGGTGCGGCGTGCAAGGCGGGCAGCGACGGCATCCTTCCGTACATCACCACCGAGAACGCGGCGCGCGATCTCGACCTGATGCGCGGCGTGCTGGGGGATGCGAAGCTGAACTACCTCGGCTACTCGTACGGCACGTTCCTCGGGGCGACCTACGCGGGCCTCTTCCCGCAGCGCGTGGGGCGCGTGGTGCTCGACGGTGCGCTCGACCCGAGCACCTCGGGGCTCGACGTCAACGTGGTGCAGGGCATCGGGTTCGAGTCGGCGCTGCGGGCGTATATGGCGTACTGCCTGAAGCAGCGCGGCTGTCCGTTCCGCGGTTCGGTCGACGATGCGATGGCCGATGTCGGCACGCTGCTGGCGAGTCTCGACCGCCGCCCGATCAAGGCGTCCGACGGGCGACTGCTCGGCGCCGACACGATGGTCACGGCGATCGACCTGCCGCTGTACTCCCGCGACAGCTGGTCGGCGCTCACCGACCTGTTCACCTCGGTGCAGCAGGGCAGCGCCGACCAGGCGATGTATCTGGCCGACGTCTATTACGACCGCACGCAGGACGGCACCTACAGCAGCAACCTGTTCCAGGCCTTCCCCGCTTACAACTGCATGGACTACCCGGTCACCACCGACCAGGCGACGATCGACGCGGCACAGGCCAAGCTGCGCCAGCAGGCGCCGGTGCTCGCGCCCTATCTGATCGGCCCCGACACCTGCGCGCAGTGGCCGTATCCGTCCACCCGCACCCCGGCGAAGATCACCGCGCAAGGGGCGGCGCCGATCGTCGTGGTCGGCACCACCAACGACCCGGCCACGCCCTATGTGTGGGCGCAGGGGCTGGCCGCGCAACTGTCGTCGGGGGTGCTGATCACCCGCGTCGGCGAGGGCCACACCGGCTACAACAAGGGCAACGACTGCGTCGACACGGCGGTCGAGACCTACCTGATCAAGGGCACCGCGCCGACCGCCGATATCACCTGCAAGTGACGGATGCCGCGGTTCGCGGCATCCGAGGCGACACGGTAGGATCGGTGATCGTGCGTCGCGCTCGCGCGCCGCGCCGCCTTAGCTCAGTCGGCAGAGCGGTTCACTCGTAATGAACAGGTCTGGGGTTCGATTCCCCAAGGCGGCTCCACTGCACTGAGCCGCGACCCGTCGGCGAACGGGTCGCGGCTCGGCGCCAGGCCACGCTGGGTCAGCGAGTGCCGACTTCGGCGAAGAACGCGCGGATGTCACCGGCGAGCGCGTCGGGACGCTCGAGCGCGGCGAAGTGCCCGCCCTCGTCGAAGCGGTTCCAGTGCACGATGTTGTCGTTGTCGCGCTCGGCGAACACGCGGATCGTCTGGAAGTCGTCCTTGAACACCGCCACTCCCGTGCGCGCGTGGTTCACCTGCGGCTCGGCCTGCGCCTTGGCGTTCTCGTAGTAGCTGCGGCTCATGCCGGCCGCGGCGTTCGCGAACCAGTTGACGCTGACCTCGAGCAGGATCTTCTCGAGCGGCACGAGCGAGGTGCCGTTGCCGAAGCTGTTGAACAGCTCGCTGTACGCCAGCAGGCCGATGGGGGAGTCGCTCAGGCCGACCGCGACCGTCTGCGGGCGAGACGCATTCATCGTGTTGTAGCCGCCGACCGACTGGAACCACTGCATGTGCTCGAGGCCCGCGTAGTCGGCCGGTTCGAGGCGCTCGAACTCGGTCGCATCGCCCGAGGGGAACGAGAACAGCTGCAGCACGTGCAGGCCGAGGAACCCCTTCGGCGCCAGCAGACCGAGCTCGCGCGCGACCATCGCGCCGTTGTCCGAGCCGTGCACGCCGTAGCCGTTGTAGCCCAGGCCCCGCATGAGCGTGTCGTAGGCCCGGGCCACGCGCGCCATCGTCCACCCGGTCTCGGCCACGGGCTGCGAGAAGCCGTAGCCGGGCGCATCGGGCACGACCACATCGAAGGCGTCTTCCGCACGCCCGCCGTGCGCGACGGGGTCGACCAGCCGGTCGATCACGTCGAGGTAGTCGACCGACGACCCGGGATAGGTGTGCAGCAGCAGCAGCGGCGTCGCCCCGGCGTGCGGCGAGCGCACGTGGATGAAGTGGATGTCTTGCCCATCGAGCTCGGCGATGAAGTGGGGGAACGCGTTGATGCGGGCCTCGGCGGCGCGCCAGTCGAAGGCGCGCCAGGCGGCCAGCGCCTCGCGCAGATAGCCGTCGGGGGTGCCGGTGGTCCAGTCGTCGGCGGGTGCGGGCTGCGGAAGCCGGGTGCGGGCCAGGCGATCCTGCAGGTCGGCGACCTCGGCGTCGGCGACCGAGACGGTGAAGGGGTGGAGGGTGAGGGGTGCGGTGTTGTTCATGTTTCCGACCCTATGAGTCTATTAGGCTGGATTCGTTCCTAATAATCCGTCTCGATCGGAGATCCTGTGACCGGCCCGTCCGCACGCCTGCTCGCGCTGCTCTCGCTGCTGCAGACGGGAACGGGCCGCACGGGTGCCGAGCTCGCCGAGCGGCTCGGCGTGAGCGGTCGCACGGTGCGCGCCGACATCGGGCGGCTGCGCGAGCTGGGCTATCCGGTGGATGCCACCCGCGGCGCGGTCGGCGGTTACCGGCTGGGCTCCGGCGGCTCGCTCCCGCCTCTGCTGCTCGACGACGAGGAGGCCGTCGCGGTGACGATCGGCCTGCAGGCCGCTGCGGGCATCGCGGGCATCGAAGACGTGCGCGCTCGCGCGCTGGCGAAGATCGAACAGGTGCTCCCCGGGCGCCTGCGGCCCACGGTGGCGGCGCTCGGGTCGACCGTCGACCGCGGGCAGGAGAACGTCGGCACCGATGCCCCCGATCCCGAGGTCGATCCGGCTGTGCTGCGGGCGGTCGCTGCGGCCATCCGTGATGCCCATTGGCTGCGCTTCGACTACGACGACACCCCCGTGCTGGTCGAGCCGTACCGGCTGCTGAGCTGGCAGCGGCGCTGGCATCTCGTCGCCCGCGATCCGCAGCATGGCGCCTGGAACACCTACCGGGTGGACTGGATGACGCTGCGGATGCCGACACGGCGGGTGTTCGACCCGCAGCCGCTCGCCGGCGGCGACTACACCGCGTTCGCGATGCGCACCATCGCGGTGAGCGGCTGGAAGGTGCATGCGCGGCTGCGCATCGACGCCTCGGCGCAGAGCGTGCTCGAGCGCATCAACCCCACCGTCGGCGTGGTCGAACCGCTCGACGCCGACCACTGTGTGCTGGTGACCGGCGCCGACAGCCTCGACACCGTGGCCGCCTACATCGGGATGCTGATGATGGACTTCACGGTCGAGTCTCCGCCCGAGCTGATCCCCCGCCTGCGCCTGCTGTCGCAGCGATACGCCCGTGCCGTCGAGGCATCGTGAAGGCCGCACAGACGTCCTGTGCGCTCCCGAAGGCAGACGCCTTGAAGAAGGGATTCTTCACCGACCGCTCCGTGACGAGGTCGACTCTCCGACCCACTATCCGCTCCAACTCGAATTTCAGGTTGAGGTAGTCGTGGAACAGGTTCTCCCGTTCCGGCTGGAAGGCCACGAGGAAGTCGACGTCACTCGCATCCGGATCGAACCGGTCAGTGAGCACTGAGCCGAAGACACGGAGGCGTTGCACACCGTATCGCTCGCAGGCGCGACCGATCGCCGCGATGTCAAGGAGCACGGCGGGTTCCATGCATCCAGTCTCGCAGATCAGGCATCGCTCGCACAGGCCGGTGCGACGTGCGGAGACTGACCACAAGGCGCTCCAGCGATTGCTGATGGCCTACCGCTCAGAGGCGGTGGACGCAGCCGAGGAGCAGCCCGTGCGCCTGCGATTCTATGGTGACGGGTTCACGCCCATGCATGGGCATTGACGGCACGCGGGCGACAGCGGCGGCGACCATTCCGGGCGCCGGCCACGAACGCCTGAGCGCGTGACCAGAAGGCGAGCGGAGGGTGTACGACATGGCAGCCCTGATCGCGCTCGGGCGCTCCGCGCGGGCGGCGGTGGCCGCCCTGGTGATCGTGCTGGCCGGCGGGCTGACCGGATGCGGCGTCGAGTACGTCTTTCCCTCGGAATCGAACGATCAACCGCTGTCGCTGACAGTCCGCAATGGCGAGGACTGGTTGTCGGGCGCGGCCACGAGCGGTCCGTTCGCCTACGTTGAGTCGGGTGCGCCAAGCTCGGACAGGATCGCGTCGAAGAGCGCGGGAAGGTGTTGGGGCACGGCGCTCACGGTGCCGAAGGGGCCGCGAGCGATCGCGTCGATCTGGGTGTGCGCGTCGTCGACGGCATGGAACGTCAGCACGATCCACTCGTAGCCGACGCCGAACAGCGCACGGTGGCCGATGTGCGCCGCCTGGTCGGTCAGGTCGGTCAGCACCAGTCGTGGCGTCCCCAACACGGCTCGTCGGATGAGTGCGGCCACGTCGCCGGCGGCCACCGGCACCACGTAGCTGCAGCGCATGCCGAAGGCTTCGTCGCCGACAATGCGCGGTGCCGCCGGGTATCGGGTCGGTGAGGTAGCGCGGTGCCGATCGCGTTGGCTACTCGGTTCGCTCACGGCACCGGGGGTGTGCAGCTCCGATTCTCGGTGGTCGAGCGAACGATCCGCCTGCACATCGACGTCCATGCCGCGGGTGAAACGCATGCGCCGCCACAGCAGCAGCGCCAGCACGATCGTGCCACTGGCGACCAGGGTCAGCCCCGGTACGAGCAGAAGGTTCTGGCCAGCGCCCCCTGCGAGCACCGACACCACGATGAGCGCGATACCGATAGCTTCGAGGACGACGCCGACGATGACAGCGCGCAGTGAGGTGCCCGCATCGCGCGGTCGATTGCGATCGGCGCTTTCACCCGCTCCCGCGCGCAGCTGGGCGCGCATTGTCTGGTAGGACAGCACGACAAGCACTCCGGTGATCGGGATGGCTGCGGTGACCACCACCAGTTGCACGGTGCTGTCGAACACACTCACCACCCAGCTGACCATCACCGCGACCGCCAGAAGCGCGAGCTGAACGAGCAGCGCACGTCCCCGCAGCTTCATCGTCGATCCGCCCCGACGACAAGCCGTATCCGTTGCGCGACTATGAGTGTGCCTGCCTCTGCTGTAGCACGGCGTCGAGCTTTCGGGCCTCTTCCTCCAGGCGGCGGCCCGAAATGCGCCAGGGCAGGATGCCGCCGATCGTGCGCACCGCCGTGAGATTGAGCCGGAGTGCTTCTGCCGTGTTGCGGCACGAGACCTGCAGCGTGGCGAGGTTGTACGGCCCCTGCGGGGCAACGCCGACTGCCGCACTTGCGTCGGAGGGCAGTTCTACGGTGGCGAGTGCCGTCGCTCGGCCGCCTAAGCCGAATGTGGTCCCGCCGAGAATCTGCAGAGTATCCCCATCGACTCGAAGCACGGCGGCGATGCTGCCGAACAGGTGGTGCTCCCGTCCACCAAAGGAATCGATCATCGCGCGCACCTGGGGGTAGGGAGTCGTAGTAGATGACGATGGCGACCGCATACGCGTGTGCTGACTCTCGCCCGATGCTGCGCAGCCGGGAGTCGTTGCGAAACGCGATCGGCCACACCATCGCGACGATGTAGCCGACCGGGATCAGCGAGATGGGCCATAGCGAGGGGGATGCTTCGATGAGAAGGCAAGAACCAACTGTGCTGTCGACCAGGCGAGCAACAGCGCCGCGAACAGCCAAGTGGATGCCGCGACCTGAGTGCGGGCCAATGGGCGTCGCGGTTGCTTCTCGGTCATCTGCAGTCCGCCCCCAGACTGGTCGCCACGACAGGACCATACACCGCACCGGTGCGACACGGGATGCCGGTGATCGCCGCAGCGCGGGCTGATGTCACTCCGCGGGCTGACGCAGCGCGTTGAGCTGCTTGCACAGGGCCATCGCGGCGTCGGGTTTGAGTTCGGCGAACCCGACCCGCCACCCCTCTCGACACGGCGCGACCGTGAACGTGATCGACTTGTCGCCGTTGGTCACATCGAACGAGACCACCGGCAACGGCCGGGCATACACCTGGCTCGACACCTCCACCGCGGTCACCATGCTCCACGGCAACAGATACTTCCGAAACGGCTTACCCCTGCCTCGCCAGAAGCTCAACCCTTGGTTGTCAGCCACGAGCACGCTATACGTGCCAAGCCCATCGCTGATGCGCAGGGGCGTCCCGAACAGATCTGCCAACTGCACGCCGCTCCCGGAGTGATGCTGCACCCCGGCGACGATCTTGTCGGGGAACATGCCACGAAGTGCGCGCAGCCGCACGTACTGCGGGCGCATCCACACGGCGAGCAGGGCGAAGCAGCCGACCACAGTGAGCGCCATCGTGATCGGTAGCACCGCGCCGCGCCCGTCGATGATCGCGCCGACGACGAGCAGCGTCTGCCAGCCCACGAACAACGCGAACCCCGCGACGGTGAGCGTCCACACCCACGAGACCTGACGCTTGGGCTGGTCGCCGCTCATACGGCCTCCCTCATCAGGTGCCGTCGCAGGAACGCTGCCACGAAACGGTGGACTCACCCAACCCTGACACGCACGGGGTGGTCGCGGCGCGTCGGCTGGTCTGGTCATACCCGAACGACTCATCCGCGAGGGTAGGTGTCACAGGGGTTCACCCAGTTCCTCGCCGTATCCATTCACGTAGTCTGTACAGCTCTGTTCTGACACGTTTCGCCGCAGGTGACTGACGGCGGCATGACCGCCGCTGCGTATCTGCTCGGCAGGGATGATCAAGCAGCCGAGGTAGTCATTGCCGTCGTCGTACACGAAGCACGCGGCATGGGTGTCACCAACATTGGGATCGATGCGACCAGACTCGCGTGGCTGCAGCTCGAGCGGATCACTGCCACAACCAGACACCCAGACGGTCTGTGAGAGATCGTTCCTCACGGACATTTGCACCGTCGGCGTGAACACGAACGGAAGTGCAGCACAGCCCGCCAACGCGATCGCACTTGCGGCCAGGAGCGCGCACGCGATCAACGCGTGTGGTCGCGTGGAGGTCACGAGCGCACCGCGGGCGGGTGCAGGGCTGTGCGGATGCGGGTGGCTTCCTGTTCGACGGCGGCCTCACCCAGGGGCAGCATCGCGTAGTGGGGGCCGAGCACCAGCATCGTGAGCGTGACGGGAGGGTGGCCGGGCACGGTGATGGTCAATCCGATCCCCGGCGGGGGCACGTTGTACGAGACCAGATCGATCGCCACCACCTGCACGGCGGTGACCATGGTCGAGGGCACGTGATCCAGCGGGGTCGAGGCATCCTCGTCCCAGAACTCCAGCATCCTGCTATCAGCCACCAGCACCAACCGGCGCGGGGGCGCCTGACCAGGATCGTGCCCCAGGTAACGGCGCAGCAACCGCAACCCGGGAGCGACATCGTCGCTGACATCCACGCTCAGCACGACACCGCCCGCCCCGCCCCCCGGACGCGAGGTGTCAACGGCTCCGACCGTCGCACCGGCACCGGCCGTCGCGGCGGACCCGGCGGTGTGCGCGCGGGCCAACTCCTCGGCGCGTTGCCGTTGACCGTCTCGCGCCTGCGAGACCGCCAGCACCCCGATCACCGCGACCGCCGCGCACAGCAGCAGCGTGAACCCGATCGTCGCGGCCGTCGTATCACCGTGCACGATCCCGATCGTCACCTGCACCGCCGACCCGAGCCCCAACGCGACCATTCCCGTCGCCGCCCACGACCACCGCCGCCGCTGCGGCGCGCCACCGGGCGCGGGATCGGGCGACGCGGCAACCGTGTGTGCCGGCGTGAGCGTCTCCGTAGGTGCGGGTATCACCGGGGCGGATGCCACCGGTACCGGTGACGGCACCGCCACCTCGTGCGCCGCATCCGCCGATACCGCCGTCGCGGTCGGCGCGACTTCGTTGAGTGCCGCCGGTGTCGTCGACGAGTCGTTCAGGCGACGGTGAGTCGGGTGGGCTTTCGCCCACGCCCTGGCCTGCGCGACCCGGGCCGACCGCTCCGCCTTCGACAGCCGCGGCATCCCCCCCTCCCGGATCACCACCCCCGACCGCGCATCCACCTCATCCGCCGCAAGCGGATCACTCGACAAATACCCGTACCCAAGCGCCAACTCCCGACGACGCTGCAGAGTGAATATTCCGATGAGGATCATCCCCAGCGGCAGCAGGCCCATGAAGCCCACCGACGACACGATAAGCAGTGGAATGCTGTACATTCCTGCAGCATTCACGCCCATGAGCACCAATGACACGAGACAGATCGGCACAACTATCAAGATCATCTTGCGCCAGAGGTAGCTGCCGCCGACGCTGATTCGCGGGACGCGGCGGAATTGCGATGACTCGTCAATGGCGGCCATAGCCCTCCCGCACGTACTCACTCCAACCCTTCGAATTCGTGATCCCACCGAGCTCGAATGACGCCGCGTTGCCCATGCGGTCGGCGTTGGCAATGGCCGCATCCGACCAGCGCACGGCGCCGAGAAAACGAGCCAATCGAATGAGAGGACCGACAATTCCCAGCCCGACGCCGACGACCCCGGCAGCACAGGACCAATAGTTGCCGTGGGTAAGCGTGGCGTCCGTGCAATCAATGACGGCGGAAATGCCGCCCGAAACGATGGCAACGGGTGCCGCGACCGGCGCAAGCCAGGGAACCATGCTGCCAAATGCGGCTACGACGCTTATCGAACCCATCACGTTGGACACCCCACGGGCGCAGTGGCCGACGCCGCGTTCGTGCCGCCAGGGCCTGCACCGGTAGTGGCGCCAATACACCAGTGGACTACTGCGTTGCCCGTCCAGGTCGGTCTGGTCGTTGGGGTCGCCTGGGTAGGTGTAGGCGTTGGTGTTGCCGCCCAGGACCGGGTCGACGCTCAGGAACCGGCCCAGGGCGGGCAGGTACACGCGGGCACCCATCTCGATACTGCTGATCGTGCCGGCATGGTCGGTGAGTTTCTGGTGCGCGCCTTCCCACCCGTACGACGCGGTCGTGGTCGTGTTCGCCGGGACCGAGGTGTTCGCGGTGAGGGTGCCGATCAGGTGGGTGACCGGGTCGATCGGGTCACCGAACGGGTCATAGAACGCGACCGGACCCTGCCGGGCCCCGACCGCGTCGGTGGTGAGGATCACATCGCCGCGCAGGTTCGGGTACGACCAC
>CAYLMS010000041.1:0-9804 GCA_964384455.1 uncultured Microbacterium sp.
CGGCGGCCCGCATCCTCTGACCGCCGGCATCCCGGCATCCCGCCCGGCAGCCGGGCAGCGGATGCGGGGATCCTGTGCGACACCCCGCCATCAGGCCGCCCGCGGCGGCGTGTCGCCGACAATCCCCGCAGGCGCGGGCGCTCGAACCCCGCCCGCCGGGCATCAGACCCCGACCGAATCCCCGACCCGACCGAATCCCCGACCCGACCCGGGCCGCGGCCCGAGCCGCGGCCCGACGGATGTCACCCCGCCGACGTATCGTGAACGCATGACCTCGCCGGTGGTGCGCGCGCCTGCGGCGGTGCGCGCGCCCGCGGCCCTGCCGCTGGAGACCACGTACCGGCCGCGGCATCCGCTCGAGCTGGCGCGCACCGTGCTGCTGCACCGACGCGGCGCCGGCGACCCCACCATGACCGTCGCCGGCACGGTGATCTGGCGCGCGAGCCGCACCCCCGACGGCGTCGCGACCCTCGCGCTGCGCGAGTCCGGCGGCACCGTGCAAGCCACCGCGTGGGGCGACGGCGCCGAGTGGGCGCTCGCCCAGCTGCCCGCCCTGTGCGGCGCCCATGACGATGCCGGCGGCTTCGATGCCACGCGGCATCCGCTCGTCGCCGAAGCGCACCGGCGGCACCCCGGCCTGCGCCTGAGCCGCACCGATCTCGTCTTCGATGCGCTGGCCGGCGCGATCATGGAGCAGAAGGTGACCGGCATGCAGGCGTTCGGCGCGTGGCGGCGGATCGTCACGGGGCACGGCGAGCGCGCGCCGGGCCCCACGCCGCGGCCGATGTTCGCCCCGCCGACGCCGGAGGGCTGGCGGCGCATCCCGTCATGGGCGTGGCATCGGGCGGGGCTCGAGCCGCCGCAGGCGCGCACCATCGTCGCCGCGGCGGCGAGGGCGTCGTCACTGACCCGCGCCGTGGCGGCGGCCCCCGACGGCGAAGCACGCGATCGCGTGCTCACCGCCTTACTCGGAGTCGGCCTGTGGACCGCCGCCGAGACCCGCATCCGCGCGCTCGGCGATCCCGACGCGGTGAGTGTCGGTGACTACCACCTCGCGCACGAGGTGGGCCATGCCCTCGCCGGCCGCCGCACCGACGACGAGGGGATGCTGCGCCTGCTCGCGCCGTGGGCGGGTCAGCGCCAGCGCGTGCTCCGGCTGATCGCCGCGAGCGGGGTGCGCGAACCCCGCCGCGGCCCGCGGCTCGCCCCCGAGGACCACCGCGACCGCTGACCTCCCGCTCGGGGATAGCGTGAGAGCACGACGACGAAGGGACATGCGATGCGCATCGTGGTGGCGGGCGGCACGGGGCTGCTGGGATCTCTGGTGGTGGAGCAGGCGCGCAGCGCGGGTCATGACACGACGGTGCTGACCCGGTCGACGGGCGCCGATCTGGTGACGGGCGCAGGTGTCGACGCCGCGCTCGCCGACGCGGATGCCGTCATCGATGCCACGAACGTCGGCGAGCGCGACGAGGCCAAGGCGGCGGCGCAGTTCGGCCTGCTCGCCTCGCACCTGATCGCCGGTGCGCAGCGCGCCGGCGTGCCGCACGTCGTGCTGCTGTCGATCGTGGGCGTCGACCGCAACCCGCACGGCTACTACGCGGGCAAGCTCGCGCAGGAGCAGGTGTACGCGGCGTCGCCGGTGCCGTGGACGATCCTGCGGGCCACGCAGTTCCACGAGTTCGCGCAGCAGCTGTTCGAGCAGGCCAAGGCCGGCCCCGCGCACGTCGCACCGCGGGGCCGCACGCAACCGGTGGCCGCCCGCGAGGCGGCGGCGCACCTGCTGGAGCTGGCGGCCGGGCCCGCCGCCGGCCGCGCGCAGGATCTGGCCGGCCCCCGCGAAGAGAAGCTGTCCGACATGATCAAGGGCTACGCCAAGGCGATCGGCTACCGCGGGCCGGTGATGGCCGTCGACCTGCCGGGGGCGCAGATGAAGGGCATGCGCGCGGGGCTCAACCTGCCCGGCGCCGATGCCGTGCTCGGCATCCAGACCTTCGCCGAATGGCTCGACGAGGTGCGCGCCGCGCACGCCGCATCCTAACCCGCCCGCTCAGGTGGCAGTCACCGTCGCCTGCGCCGACGGGATGCGGCTTCTGCTGCCACCCGAAACCCACCGCCCGCACCCCGACCCGCCAGGCACGCCTCAGGCGCCCAGCATCCGCTCGATCACCGCGATCACGCCGTGCTCCGCGTTCGAGGGCGCGCGCAGCCGGGCACGCGCCAGCACGGCCGGGTGGGCATTCGCCATCGCATAGGAGTGGTGCGCCGCATCCAGCAGTTCCAGGTCGTTGAGGTAGTCGCCGAACGCGGCGGTCTGGGCGCGGTCGATGCCGAGCTGGTGCTGCAGTCGCTCCAGCGCCACGCCCTTGTTCACGCCGGCGTTCATCAGGTCCACCCAGTGCGCCCCCGACACCACCACCTGGTGCGTCGCCGCGAGGCCGGCGTCGTCGGCCAGTGCGGCGGCGACCTCCGCCGACGCTCCCTCCGCCGTGTGCACCGCGATCTTGATCGCCTGGGCCGCCACCGCACGCAGCTCGGGTACGAGCTGCAGCGACGCGTAGTACCTGCCCGCCTCGGCGAGAAACTCCGGATCGCCCCGCTCCACCCACGCCGTGCGCGGGCCGCACACCACCACGCCGACGTCGTGGCGCGCCGGCAACGAGCGCAGCGCCTGCAGCGCGCCGAGCACGAACGCGGGCTCGAGCCGGTCGAGGTGCAGCTCGAGCTCGTCGCGCACCACGAACGCGCCGTTCTCGGCGATGAACACCATCCCCTCGGCGTGCTCGGCGAACGTGCGGTGCAGAGTGGCGTACTGCCGTCCGCTGGCGGGGGCGAACAGGATGCCGCGCGCGCGCAGACGATCAAGCAACGGCCAGAGCCGCTCGGGCACGTGCCCCTGCGGGTCGAGCAGCGTACCGTCCATGTCGACGGCGATCAGCCGGATGTCAGGGGTGCCCATCCGCATCAGCCTACGGCCGCCGCGTCGGGCCGAAGGCGGCAGCGCCTACGGCCGCCATTGCAGCATCGGCGGCGCTACCGTGGGTGGATGACCCCTCCCGTCGACGTCACCGCCACCGCCGCCTGGTCCGAGCTGCAGCGACTGCGCGAGGGCTTCACGCCCGACCTGCGCGCCTGGTTCGCCGGTGACGCCGACCGGGTGCCGCGGCTGAGCTTCGCGCTCGCCGACCTGCACGTCGACCTGTCGAAGAACCTCGTCACCGACGACATCCTCGCCGCGCTCGTGCGACTGGCCGCCGAGACCGGAGTGGCCGAGCGGTTCGCGCACATGCTCGAAGGCGCCCACCTCAACACCACCGAAGACCGCGCCGTGCTGCACACCGCGCTGCGCCGGCCGCCCGGTGCGGCACCTGCGCTCGTGGTCGACGGTCAGCAGGTCGACGCCGACGTACAGCAGGTGCTGCGCCGCATCCATGCCTTCGCCGACCGCGTGCGATCCGGCGTGTGGACGGGCGTCACGGGCAAGCCGGTCACCCATGTGGTGAACATCGGCATCGGCGGCTCCGACCTCGGCCCTGTGATGGTCTACGAGGCGCTGAAGCGGCCAGGCATCGATCAGATCCAGGCCAGGTTCGTCTCCAACATCGACCCCACCGATCTGGCGCAGACCACGGCCGACCTCGATCCCGAGACGACGCTGTTCATCGTCGCCTCGAAGACCTTCACGACGCTGGAGACGCTCACCAATGCGCGGCTGGCCAGAAACTGGCTGTGTGCCGGGCTCGAGGCATCCGGCGCCCTCACCGCCACCGACACCGACCGCACCCGTGCGGTCGCGCACCACTTCGTTGCGGTGTCGACGGCGCTCGAGCGCGTGGCCGCCTTCGGCATCGACCCCGCGAACGCGTTCGGCTTCTGGGACTGGGTGGGCGGGCGCTATTCGGTCGACTCCGCGATCGGGCTGTCGCTGGCGATCGCGCTCGGCCCCGAGGCGTTCCGCGAGCTGCTCGCCGGGTTCCACGCCGTCGACGAGCACACCCGCACCACGCCGCTGGAGCGCAATGTGCCGATGCTCATGGGCCTGCTCAACGTCTGGTACACCAACTTCCTCGATGCTTCCACGCATGCGGTGCTGCCGTATGCGCAGCAGCTGCACCGCTTCCCCGCCTACCTGCAGCAGCTCACGATGGAGTCCAACGGCAAGCGGGTGCGCTGGGACGGCACGCCGGTGCTCGCCGACACCGGCGAGGTGTTCTGGGGCGAGCCTGGCACGAACGGGCAGCACGCGTTCTATCAGCTCATCCACCAGGGCACCCGGCTCATCCCCGCCGACTTCATCGCGTTCGCCACCCCCGCCTTCGGGCTGCGCGACGGCGAGGTCGACGTGCACGAGTTGCTGCTGTCGAACTTCCTGGCCCAGACGAAGGCGCTCGCCTTCGGCAAGACCGCGGCCGAGGTCGAGGCCGAGGGCACCACCGGAGCACTGGTGGCGGCGCGCACGTTCCCCGGCAACCGGCCGACCACGTCGATCCTCGCCCCGGCGCTCACGCCGCGCGTGCTGGGCGAGCTGATCGCGCTCTACGAGCACATCACCTTCACGCAGGGAGCGGTGTGGGGCATCGACTCGTTCGATCAGTGGGGGGTGGAGCTGGGCAAGCAGCTGGCCCTGCAGATCGCTCCGGCGGTGCAGGGGGATGCCGCGGCGCTCGCCGCACAGGATGCCTCCACCCGCGCACTCGTCGGCTACTACCGCACACACCGGCGCTGACTGCGGCCGCTGGCGCGCGGCGGGCGGTGCGCGGGCGGGGCGCGGGCGGGTGGGGCACGCTCGGGGCGATGAGCGCACTACACTGAGAGCAGACCCGGGAGGTACCGCCATGTTCTTCGTCTCGTTCGCACTGTTCGTGCTCGGGATCGCGTGCTTCGGGTTCGCCTGGGAAGTGCCTGGCCTGCAGGCGCTGATCTTCATCCTCGGCATCCTGCTGGTGTCGGCGGCGCTGGCGCTGCCGATCCACTTCGGCGGCTGGGCCCGCCGCCCCGGCCACTGAGCGCACCTGCCCGGTGACCGCCCTCGGCCGGTGACCGCCCCTGCCCGGTGACCGCCCCTGCCCGGTGACCGCCCCTGCCCGGTGACCGCCCTTGCCCGGTGACCGCCCCTGCCCGGTGACCGCCCCTGCCCGGTGACCGCCCTTGCCCGGTGACCGCCCCTGCCCGGTGACCGCCCCTGCCCGGTGACCGCGGATGCGGGGATCCTCGGCGACACGCCGGGCAGGGCGAGGCACGCTCGGCGTGTCGGGCACGATCCCCGCATCCGCTGCCATCGCTGTCACGGCCAGCCGTGCCGGCCCGCACGCACCCATGGACACCGCACCCGGGTATCAGCCGCGGCCACCGACCCCTCCCCGATCACAGCAGGAGCCGTGACGGCTCCCCCGACTGGGAGGTCAATGCGATGAACATCGAAGACATCGTCGACTCCGTGACGGTGCCGTACTCGGCCGTCTACAAGGAGTTCACCTGGTGGGGCTCGCTCTTCCAGAGCAAGCAGCTCGGCTTCACCATGCAGCACCAGCTCGCCTCGAACTGGTGCTGGGCGGCGACATCCAACAGCGTCTCGCACTTCTACTGGTGGTGGAGCACCTGGACGCAGTGCAAGATCGCCAACGCCGAACTCGGCCGCACCGACGCCTGCGACACGCCCACGCCGGCCGGCGCGAACGTGCCGTGGTACCTCGACAGGGCGCTCGACCGCACGAAGAACTTCGTCTCGATCACCGCCGGTCAGGCGTCGTTCGCGCAGATCCGCGCCGAGATCGACGCCGGCCGTCCGATGGGGGCCAGGATCGGATGGAGCGGCGGCGGCGGGCACTTCATGGTGATCTACGGGTACTCGACCTGGTTCGGCCAGGAGTTCGTCGACATCGACGACCCGATCTACGGTAAGAGTCACCTCACGCTCAGCGACTTCTCCACCAACTACCAAGGGAGCGGAACGTGGACGCACTACTACATCACGAAGAGCTACCGCAGATGGTGGTGGCCTGAGGTGGCGCTGCCCGAGCAGCTGTTCCCGAAGATCTGGGAAGCCCGCCAGCGCCTGCTGCTGACGACTGTCGCCGACCCGGCGCACCTGCGCGACGACGCGCAGGACGAGTCCCGGTTCGGGCTGACGCAGCCGACCTACACGCTCGGACTCGACCGGCTGCTGTCGGGCGAGGTCGACCGTCCGAGCCAGGTGGGCCTGCGCGTGTTCGAGACGCTGCACGGCACGCCGGTGGCCTTCTACGACGTCGACGACGCCGGCGAGGGGTCGGTGCGCTCGGCGTCGCGGGCGCAGTCGCGGCTGGATGCCTTCGGCTCCGCCGTCACGGCAGCAGCACGTCTGCTCGCCGACCGCGCCGAGGGCACCGACCGCACCGACCGCACCGAGGGCAAGGCGGGCGCCGAGGCTGCCGAGACCCGCATCCTGCAGGTTCCCGCGCTCAACTTCGAGGCGCTGTGGGTGACCGGCGCGAAGGGCGGACCGGTGCTCGTGCCGCTGCTCGCCGCCGGCGGGCTGGAGCCGGGGCATCCCTACCCACTCGACGAGGCGCTGTTGACCCTGCGCGAGGCCGCCCGGCCGCTCGCCGAGATGGATGACACCATGGGGGCGTAGCGCACAGCCCCCCATCCGTGTCCCACTTTCTCGGACTCAGCGGCCTTGGAACCCGAGAAAGTGGGACACGGTGCGCGTAGCGCGCCGGGCGGGCGCAGCGCCGCCGAGATCCGCGCCATCCTCGCAGCCGAGCTGGTGGTCGCGGTGAAGGTCGCCGACACGATGGATGCCATCGCCCTCGTGCAGATGGCGCCCGCGGTGTTCCTGCGCACAGGCACCCCCTGGGGCGAGCCGAAGGTGGCGTTCCGCATGGCGGGCATCGACGCCGACCACCTCGCCGAACTCGTCACCGAGGCGTGGCGCCTGCAGGCGCCGACATATCTGCGGCTGCAGCACGACGCGAGTGTCGGGACCCCGTGATAGCTTCTGTGCAGGTTCACGAGTGGCAGCTGTCGGTACCTGGCCGGCTGCCCGGCAACCCCCTTCCATCGAGCGGGGTGCCCCAGGGGAAGAACCGGCCCGGTGCGACCGCACGCGGGCAAGTCGATGGGACGGTGCGCCGTCCCTCGTAGGGCGCACCGCGGTGCGCCCGGAACGGAGCAGTCCGATGAGCACAGACATCCCCGCATCCGCGCGCGCGCCGATCGAGATCGTGAGCCGAGCGGATGCCGCGGCCGACGACGACCTCTGGGGCGAGGTTCCGCGAGACCAGCGGCTGGCCTGGCTGCGTGCGGTGCAGCACAGCTGGCCGTTCTTCCCCGGCGCGACGGTCGGCGGGCTCACCGCGCGTGACCTTTCCGAGGGGCACCTGGTGCACTCGGTGTCGCTGATCCGCGTCGCGCGCAACGCCTTCGAGGCGGGCTTCGCCCCGGACGAGTATGCCGAGCTGCGCCGACTCCTCCGCGGTGGCGCGCCCGACCAGTTGGTGATCGGACGCGATCATCGGCCGGAGCACGCTGCGCACTTCTTCGAGATCGACGCGAACCAGTGGATCGGCTGGTACGAGCGGGTGCGTGCCGGCGCATCGGCCGAAGACGCGCTGCGGTGCTTCCTCGCCTCGCAGGATGAGCGCACTCGTGCGGACGGCTTCGGCAAGGGGCCGTCCGCATCGGGCGGCTGGGGCATCCCGTTCCGCAGGCGCCGCCCGGGCGGCGTCGACTGGTACCCCTGGGACCGCGTGTTCGAGGTGTTTCCGCCCGTGCGCACGGTGCACCGCACCAGCACCGGCAGGTTCGTCTCCGACAAGGAGGGCGAAGCGTGGGTCGCGGCACGCGATGCCATCGCGATCGGCCTCGAGGCGGTGGGCTTCACCCCGCAAGACCTGTACGTGCTGTACCTCACGCTGCATCGCCTGACCGAGGATCAGTGGGCGCGCGTCGACAAGCGCCTGTTCGTCGGCGACGGCGTGCACACCAGGGAGCACTGGATGCTGGCCCCGGTGCCCGAGATGTGGTCGGCGTGGCCGCAGTTCGTGCACGAGCAGGGCATGCTGCCGCACGAGGCGACCGACTGCATCCTCGACGGAACGCGCTCTGTGTGGGACCGCACGCCGAACCGCGGCTTCTGAGTGCCCCCATCGGTGGGATCGGCGGTCTGCGCCGGTCCCACCGTTCGTCGCGGCTGGACGTAGCTCAGCCGCGGGCGAGCGCCGCGGCTGGGTTCGACACGCGAAATAGTTGCTATGTTCGAATATAGGTCACTGGTGCCATCTGTACGCCTGAGCAGCATGCGGCCCGCGAGGTCGCCCTGCGTGTGACCAGTGGATGCCGTGAGCCCATGGCTCGCAAGCAAAGTTGGCCGCCTGCCTGTGGATAACTCTTGTCAATGTCGTAGTACCAATGTACTATTGTGGTATGGAAGATCAGTTGGCCGGGCTCGAAGAGGCCATCACCGCGCTGCGCACGGTGTGGGCCGGTGCGGGTGCGGTCGCGGGCCCCGCGGAGGGATTGGATCGGGTGGCGCTGATCGGGGTGAGCGACGCGTTGGGAGCGGTCGGGCGGCGGCTCGACGGGGTGCGGGCCCTGGTCGCGGCGCAGATCGACCGGCAGTCCCGCCCCGAACTGGGCCCGGAGTCGCTGGCGAAGCAGCACGGATACCGCACCCCGGCCGCGCTGATCGCCGCGACCGGCGGCATCAGCACCGGCGACGCGACCCGGCTGACCAGGCTCGGCAACGCGGTCGTCCCCCGCGCGACGCTCACCGGCGAACCGCTGCCGGCCCGCCGCCCGCACGTCGCGGCCGCGGTGACGGCCGGGCGACTCGGGGCCGCCGCGGCCGGACTGATCGTGGGGATGCTCGACCGCATCGGCCCGCGCGCCACCGCCGACGCGGTCGACCACGCCGAACACACCCTCGTCGACCGCGCCCCCGGGCTCCCCCTCGACGCGGTGCGGCACCTGATCACCCGGGTCGAGGCATGGCTCGACCCCGACGGGCAGGAGCCCGCCGAATACGACCGGCGCACCGCCCGCTACCTGCGCCTGTACGAACGCGACGGGTACCTGCACCTCGACGGCAAACTCGACACCCTCACCGGCGCGCCCATCAAGACCGCGATCGACGCGCTCGTGACCGCCGGGTTCCGCGCCGCCACCACCACCGACACCGTCGCCGGCGACGACCCTGATCGCACCACCGTCGTGCAACGCCAAGCCGACGCGCTCGTCCACCTTGCCGAGCACGCCCTCGGCTGCGACCGACCCGACCTGCCCCTGGACGGGGCGACCATGGTCGTGCGCATCGCGCTCACCGACCTGCAAGCCGGCACCGGCCTCGGCGAGATCGACGGGATCACCCAGCCCGTCTCCGCCGGCGCCGCCCGCCGCCTCGCCACCAGCTGCCGCATCCTCCCCGCCGTCCTCGGCGCAGGCAGCGAAGTCCTCGACTGGGGCCGCACCCGCCGCCTGTTCACCCCCGCCCAACGTCTCGCCCTCGTCGAACGCGACGGCGGGTGCGCCATGTGCCACCTCCCCCCGGGCATGACCAAAGCCCACCACCTCGACTGGTGGGCCAAAGACGACGGCCCCACCGACCTGAACAACGGCATCCTGCTCTGCGAAGCCTGCCACCACCGCATCCACGACAACCAGTGGGAGATCCGCATCGACGGCCAGGGGCTCACCGCGAAAGTCTGGTTCCTCCCACCCCCACACCCCCACCCCCCCCCCCCCCCCCCCCCCCGCCGCCCCGCCCCCCCCCCCCCCCCCCCCCCCCCCCCGAAAAAACCCCGCAAACACCCGGGCCCACGCGGC
>CAYLMS010000042.1:0-9781 GCA_964384455.1 uncultured Microbacterium sp.
CGATCAAGAAGGGCTTCGAGGCGATGGATGCCGCGGCCGCCGCCGCGGGCACCACCGTGGACCGGCTGGAGTGGGCGGTGCCCTACCTGCCGATCGACCCGCGCGATCTCGGCCGTTCGTACGAGGCCGTGATCCGGGTGAACTCGCAGTCGGGCAAGGGCGGTGTGGCCTACCTGCTGAAGGCCGACCACGCGCTCGACCTGCCGCGCCGACTGCAGATCGAGTTCTCCGGGGTGGTGCAGGCGACCACCGATGCCGAGGGCGGCGAGGTCACCAGCGACCAGATCTGGTCGATTTTCACCGACGAGTACCTGCCGTCCGCGCAGGTCGCCGATCGCTGGGGCCGCTTCGAACTGCTGGCCACCCGCACGCAGAGCGACCTGGCCGGTGATGTGGCGCTGGAGGTCACGCTGCGCGACGGCGACGAACGGATGCCGGCCGCAGGCCGGGGCAACGGTCCGGTGGCGGCGTTCCTCGACATCCTGCGCCAGCACGGCTTCGAGGTGGCGGTCTACGACTACGTCGAGCATGCGCTGAGCTCGGGCGGCGACGCCCAGGCCGCCGCCTACGTGGAGCTGCAGGTCGAGGGGCAGCGGCTGTGGGGCGTCGGCATCGACGGCGACATCTCGACAGCATCGCTGAAGGCGATCGTGTCGGGCGTGAACCGCGCCATCCGCATCCGCAGGTCCGCGCTCGCGGCGGTCTGAGCGGGTCGGCCGCGCCGGTCAGTCGGCGCGGCCGACGATCGGGATGCCGGTCGTCTCGGCGGCCACCTTGCGCCGGTGCAGCATGCGCTGCTCGGGCAGCGACACGTCGAAGATCACCGCCAGCAGTCTGATCACCGTCGTGACCACCACCGCGATGATCGCGCCGGCCGGCAGTGGCATGCCCAACGCGTGCGCCGTGGCGAGCACGACGCAGCCGGCGCCGGCCGCGACGGCGTAGAGCGAGCCGACGTGCATGATCGCGACGGGCAGCCCCATCATCATGTCGCGCAGCACGCCGCCGCCGGCCGCGGCGCACACCCCGACGAACACGGCCGGTACCGCGGGGAGTCCCAGGGCGAGCGCCTTGCTGGTGCCCAGCGCCCCGAACAGGCCGATCACGAGAGCATCGAGGCCGACGATCAGTGCGTTCAGCCGGCGGAACACCCCGGCCAGCAGCATGCCCACCAGGGCGGCCCCGGTGGCGCTGAGCAGATACCAGTCGCTCTGCAGCCCGACCGGCGACACGTTCAGCAGCAGATCGCGGATGAGCCCGCCGCCCATGCCGACCACGATGCCGATCACCGCCACACCGAGGAAGTCGAGCCTGCGCTGGCCGCGGAAGCCGCTGGCGAACAGCGCGCCCTGGATGCCGCCGAGCGAGACGGCGGTGAGATCCGCCCACAGCGGGATCACGAAGACGGGTCCGGTCACACCCTCATTCTCGCGTGCGCCGGGGATAATCGAGGAGTGCCCACCTATCGCGACGACGCCGTCGTCCTGCGCACCCACAAGCTGGGCGAGGCCGACCGCATCGTGACGATGCTGAGCCGCCGGCACGGCAAGGTGCGCGCGGTCGCCAAAGGGGTGCGGCGCACGTCGTCACGCTTCGGTGCCAGGCTCGAGCCGTTCATGGTGGCCGATGTGCAGCTGTACGTCGGGCGCAGCCTCGACATCGTGCAGCAGGCGGAGTCGCTCGGCGCCTACGGGGCCGACATCGTCGCGCACTACGAGCGCTACACCGCCGCCAGCGCCATGGTCGAGACGGCCGACCGGTTGAGCGAGGCGGAGACCACGGCGCAGCAGTATCTGCTGCTCGTCGGCGGACTGCGCGCGCTCGCGCGCGGCGAGCATGCTGCGCGCAGCATCCTGGATTCCTATCTGCTGCGGGTGATGGCGCTGTCGGGCTGGGCGCCCGCGCTCACCGAGTGCGCCCGCTGTGCTGCGCCGGGCCCCCACGACGCGTTCGTGGCGCAGCTGGGCGGGGCCGTGTGCGCGCAGTGCGCGCCGGCCGGCAGCGCTCAGGTGGGCGGCGAGGCGCTCGCGCTGCTGCGGGCGCTGCTGGCGGGGGAGTGGGAGGTCGTCGAGGCCGCCCCGGCACGGGTCGCCGGCGCCGCCTCGGGTGCGGTGTCGGCCTATGCGCAATGGCACCTGGAGCGCGGCATCCGCTCGCTCGAGCACGTCTCCGTACGACCGGAGGCCGTAGCCCGGTGAGTCCGAAGCCGTATACGCATCGCGACGCCGTGCCCTACCGGCCGGTGGACTGGACGGGGGAGCACCCGCCCGCGTTCGCCGCTGTGCCGGCGCATGTCGCCGTGGTGATGGACGGCAACGGGCGCTGGGCGAACCGCCGCGGACTGAGCCGCACCGAGGGGCACCGCGCGGGCGAGGCGGCGCTGCTCGACGTGGTCGCGGGCGCGATCCAGGCCGGCGTGCGCCACCTGAGCGTCTATGCGTTCTCGACCGAGAACTGGGCTCGCTCGCCCGAAGAGGTGCGCTTTCTCATGGGCTTCAACCGCGACGTGCTGCACCGACGGCGCGACCAACTGAACGAATGGGGCGTGCGGGTGCGCTGGGCGGGGCGCCGACCGCGGCTGTGGCGCTCGGTGATCGACGAACTGCAGTTCGCCGAGCAGCTCACGCTCGACAATGAGGTGCTGACCCTCACGATGTGCGTGAACTACGGCGGACGGGTCGAACTGGCCGACGCGATGCGCGAGATAGCGCAGCAGGTGGCCGACGGTCGGATCCGACCGCGCGCCGTGAACGAGCGACTGATCGCGCGGCATCTCTATCTGCCCGACCTGCCCGACGTCGACCTGTTCGTGCGCTCCAGCGGCGAGCAGCGCACCTCGAACTTCCTGCTGTGGCAGTCGGCGTATGCCGAACTGGTGTTCCTCGACACGCTGTGGCCCGACTTCACCCGCAAAGACCTGTGGCGTGCGATCGAGCAGTATCAGCGCCGCGACCGCCGCTTCGGCGGCGCGCTGGATGCGCCGGCCGGCTGACCCGGGTTCAACCGCCGGCGACCTGCTCCGGCGTGAGCGGGTACTCGCGCTGCAGCCACTGGCCGAAGTGCGGCAGCGCCAGGCAGCTGGCGTCGCTGACGCAGGTCGAGACGTGCGGGTCTTCCGGGGTGTACGCACGGAACACGGCGAGCTTGCGCTCCAGCGCCGCCGTTGGCACGTTCGGCGGCAGGTCGGCGATGCCGTACCCCTGTGCCAGCAGCATCTGTGACTGCGGCCGGGCGACCTTCCACGCGCGATAGGCGACCACGCCGGTGACGGCGTGGTCGGAGTGGTCGTGCCTGGCGAATCGGCGCGACCAGGCGGGCACGTGAGTGAACAGCTGCACCGGCCGGTAGCGGGCGACCAGCTCCTCGAGCGATGCGCCCAGCTGCGACCAGGTGACAGCGGCTCCTGTGCCCAGCTGCGCCACGGAGGCGAGCTTGCCGCTCATCAGCGCCTGCAGGCTGGCGTGCCCGTCTCCCGCGAAACCCTGCCCTTCGGTGTTGCCGTCGGGCAGCCGCAGGAAGTGCAGCGTGAAGCGGGGATCGTCGGTCGCGCGCCGGGTGGTGAGCGACATGCCGGATGCCAGCACTTCCGTGGTCGTATCCCACGTGCCGCTGCGCCCGCGCATGCGGTCGTAGGCGCGGGTGATGCCGCGTTCGCGGCGCGTGCCGTGCGCGAGCCCGCGCCCGGCGTCGCCCGCGGTCACGTACACGGTGCAGATGGCGTGTCCCTGCTCGACAGCGGCCTGCAGATGGGTGCCCATGAAGATGAGGTCGTCGTCGCAGTGCGCCCAGATCGACATGGTGGTGTCGGTCGCCGGCGCGGCGGCATCCGGAGTCGGGGTGGGCATCGGCGTGGGGGTGGGCGTGTCCGTCGGTGTCGGCGTGGGGGTGGGACTCGGGGTCGCGTCGACGATGGGCGCGGCGGTCTGCGTGGCATCGCCCGTACGGGCCGGTCGGTCGGGCGCGCAGGCGGCGAGCGCCACCGCTCCGGCGGCGCCGAGAGCCAGCAGCGCACCGCGCCGGCTCAGCCTGTCCTCGCCCACCGGCGCTCCCCCTGATCGTGCTCGCTCGCGCCGATCATGCCACATCGATCCGACGTATCCGTGCGGGGGCATGGGGCCGCCGCGTACTCACAGTCGATGCACGGTTTCGCCGGAATACTGACGGTTCACCCGGCGCTGCAGCAAGCATGAGCGAGACTCTCACCGTCGACGTCTGGAGCGACATCGCGTGCCCGTGGTGCTACATCGGCAAGCGTCGCTTCGAGCAGGGCCTCGCCCAGGCCTCGGCCGACGACGATCCACCGCAGGTGCAGGTGAGGTTCCGCTCGTTCGAGCTGTCGCCCGACACGCCCGTGGACTTCGTCGGCGGCGAAGCCGACTACCTCGCCGCGCACAAGGGCATCTCCGCCGAGCAGGCGCAGCGCCTGCTGGAGCACGTCACCGCAGTCGCCGCCGAGGCCGGCCTGGAGTATCGGTTCGACCTGCTGGCGCACACGAACACCGTGAAGGCGCACGAACTGCTGCACTTCGCTGCGACGCAGGGCCGACAGCAGGCACTGGTGGAGCGGCTGATGTCCGCCTACTTCACCGAGGGGCGGCACCTCGGTCGCGTCGACGAACTGGTCGTCCTCGCTGACGAGGCGGGTCTCGACCCGCGTGCGGCGCGCGTGGCACTGGATGCCGGCACCTACCTGCCGGCCGTGCGGGCCGACCAGGCTCAGGCCGTCGAGTACGGCATCAGCGGAGTGCCGTTCTTCGTGCTGGACGGAAAGTACGGCGTCTCGGGTGCGCAGCCTGCCGAGGTCTTCGCGCAGGCGCTGCGTCAGGTGTGGGCCGAGCGGCGCGCGGTGGCGGTGCCGTAGTCCTCAGCGCGGCAGCGACGCCTCTATCAGCCGCACGATCTCCGGGTCGTCGGGGCGTGTCGCCGAGCGGAAGCGGTGCACCTCGCCGCCGGGGGCGATGAGGAACTTCTCGAAGTTCCAGCCCACGCGCCCGGTGATGCCCTCGGGGTTGGCTGCGGCGGTCAGCGCGGCGAACAGCGGTGCTGCGTGCCGGCCGTTGACCTTGACCTTGCCCAGTACGGGGAACGTGACTCCCCAGGTCGTGCTGCAGTACTCGAGGATCTCCTCGATCGATCCGGGCTCCTGCGCGAGGAACTGATTGCAGGGGAAGCCCAGCACGGTGAACCCGCGGTCGTCGTAGGCGCGCTGCAACTGTTCCAGCTGCTCATACTGCGGCGTGAACCCGCAGCGCGAGGCGACGTTGACCACCAGCAGCACCCGGTCGCCGTAGTCGGCGAGGGTGGCGACGGCGCCGTCGGCGGTGGCGAACGGGATGTCGCGCACAGCGGTGCGCACAGAATCGGTCACCCCTCCAGGCTAAGCCGCCAATCGATGCACAGGCGCACACCGCGAGCGGCCCGCACGCCTCGCGTCTGGGAGAATGGGCGGGTGACTGCCGCGACTGCAATCGACGCGCCGGTGCGCGCGTTGCGCATCGGCCCGCTGCAGCTCGACGTGCCCGTGGTGCTCGCGCCGATGGCGGGCATCACCAACACCGCGTTCCGCCGGCTGTGCCGCGAATACGGAGCGGGGCTGTACGTGAGCGAGATGATCACCTCGCGCGCGCTCGTGGAGCGCAACGCGACGACCCTGCGGCTGATCGGCCACCACGAGTCCGAGTCGACGCGCTCGATCCAGCTCTACGGGGTCGACCCGGCCACCGTCGGCGAAGCGGTGCGCATCCTCGTGGCCGAAGGCCTCGCCGACCACATCGACCTCAACTTCGGCTGCCCCGTGCCCAAGGTCACCCGCAAGGGCGGCGGCGCGGCGCTGCCGTGGAAGCTGCAGCACTTCGACGCCATCGTGAGTGCGGCCGTCGCCGCAGCAGGCGTCGTGCCGCTCACGGTGAAGATGCGCAAGGGCATCGACGCCGACCATCTCACCTATCTCGACGCAGGCCGCATCGCCGAGGATGCCGGCGCCGCCGCGGTGGCGCTGCACGCGCGCACGGCGGCGGAGTTCTACTCCGGCACCGCCGACTGGGCCGCCATCGCCGCCCTCAAGCAGGCGGTCACCAGCATCCCCGTGCTCGGCAACGGCGACATCTTCAGTGCCGACGATGCTGTGCGGATGATGGCCTTCACCGGCTGCGACGGCGTCGTGGTGGGGCGCGGCTGCCTCGGCCGGCCGTGGCTGTTCGGCGAACTCGCGCGCGCCTTCGGCGCCGACGGTGCCTCCGTGGACGCCACCCTGGGATTCGTGGCCGCGGCGCTGCGGCGGCACGCCGGCCTGCTGGTGGAGTTCTTCGACGACGAAGGCCGCGGCTGCCGCGACATCCGCAAGCACGTCGCCTGGTACCTCAAGGGCTACCCGGTCGGGGGCGACCTGCGTGCCCGGCTCGCGACCGTGGGCAGCCTGGCCGAGCTCGACGAGCTGCTCGGGCTGCTCGATCACGATGCGCCCTACCCGGGCGCGGCGGCCGAGGGTCAGCGCGGCCGGGCGGGCACGCCGCGGCGCCCTGCGCTGCCGGAGGGCTGGCTGAGCACCCGCGAACTGGGCGCACCGGCGACGCGCGAGCTCGCCGGCGCGGAACTCGATCACAGTGGCGGCTAGCGTCGGCGCGGCCGGCCGCCCCGCCGGCTACCAGGAGCACGACGCCGCCCGGTTGCGCACCGAGACGCACGCCTCGGTGCGCGACGACTTCGCGCGCGACCGGGCGCGGGTGCTGCATTCGGCCGCACTGCGCCGGCTCGCCGCGCGCACCCAGGTGCTGAGCCCGGCCTCGCCCGCGGATTTCGCCCGCAACCGGCTCACCCACTCGCTCGAGGTCGCGCAGGTGGGGCGCGAGCTCGCGACGGCACTGCAGCTGTCCGAGGACGTGGTCGACACCGCGTGCCTCAGCCACGACCTGGGGCATCCGCCGTTCGGCCACAACGGGGAGCGTGCGCTGAACGACTGGGCCGACGACATCGGCGGCTTCGAGGGCAATGCGCAGAGCCTGCGCATCCTCTCGCGCTTGGAGCCGAAGGTGCTCGACGAGCGCGGGCGCAGCTTCGGTCTGAACCTCACTCGCGCGAGCCTCGACGCGGCGTGCAAATACCCCTGGACGGCGGAGCATCCGCTGCCCGATGCCGGCGGACGGCTCAAGTTCGGCGTGTACCCCGACGACGAGCCGGTGTTCCGCTGGCTGCGCGAGGGCGCGCCAGGGCGCGTGCGCTGCATCGAGGCCGAGGCGATGGATCTCTCGGACGACATCGCCTACTCGGTGCACGACTTCGAGGACGCCGTCGTCAACGGCTATCTCGACCCCGCCCGGCTCGGCGACGGTGCCGAGCACGAGGCACTGGTCGGCGCCATCCAGTCGTGGGTCGGTTTCGACTTCACCCGCGACGACCTCGGCGACGCGCTCTACCGGCTGCGCCGCATGCCGCAGTGGCTGGGCTCGTTCGATGCCGGGCGCACCGATCTGGCGCGGCTGAAGAACCTCACCTCCGCGCTGATCGGCCGGTTCGCGCGCGCGGCGACCACGGCGACCCGCGAGGCGTATCCGGCGGCGGTGCTCACGCGCTATCGTGCGCACGTGGTGGTGCCGCGCGTGATCGAGGCCGAGATGGCCGTACTCAAGGGCATCATCGGTGCGTTCGTGGTGTCGATCGAAGGGCGCAAGGCGCTCTACAAGGAGCAGCGGGGCGTGCTCAAGCGACTGGCCGCCGCGCTCTGGCAGTCGGGCGAGGCGGCGCTGGATCCCGTGTTCGCGGCCGATTTCGCGCAAGCGGGGTCGGATGCCGCGCGCCGGCGCGTGGTGGTCGATCAGGTGGCGAGCCTCACCGATCAACTGGCGCTCGCGTGGCACACCCGGCTGGTAGGGGAGGTGGACGCGGCCGCGATCGGCATCTGGGCGCCGCGCCTGGCCGCGCGGGAGCCGGCCGTGGTCGCGGAGCCGGGCCGCTGATGGCCGGGCGGATCGCGCAGGCCGATGTCGACGAGGTGAAGTCGCGCACCGACATCGCCGACATCGTGGGGGAGCGGGTGGCGCTGCGCTCGGCCGGGATCGGTTCGCTGAAGGGACTGTGCCCGTTCCACGACGAGCGCAGCCCGAGCTTCCACGTGCGCCCGCAGGTGGGCTTCTACCACTGCTTCGGCTGCGGCGAATCGGGCGACGTGTACTCGTTCCTGCGCAAGCTCGACCACGTCTCCTTCCAGGAGGCGGTGGAGCGGCTGGCGGGCCGGATCGGCTACACACTGCACTACGAAGACGGCGGTGCCGCTCCCGCCACCAGCGGTCGCGCCAGGCTGTTCGCCGCGAACGCCGCAGCGGCCGAGTTCTTCCGCGCGCAGCTCGGCGCGCCCGAGGCGCAGGAGGCGCGCGCGTTCCTCGGCGCGCGCGGCTTCGACGGCGGCGCCGCGGCCCACTTCGGCGTCGGCTTCGCGCCGAAAGGCTGGTCTGCCCTCACCGAGGCGCTGACGGCGCGCGGCTTCACGCGCGAGGAGCTGGTGACCGCTGGGCTGGTCTCGACCGGGCAGCGCGGCGTGTACGACCGCTTCCGCGGGCGTCTGGTGTGGCCGATCCGCGACATCACGGGCCAGGTGGTCGGCTTCGGCGCACGCCGGCTGTTCGACGACGACCAGGGTCCGAAGTACCTCAACACGCCCGAGACCGCGATCTATCACAAGGCGCAGGTGCTGTACGGGCTCGACCTGGCCAAGCGCGACATCGCCCGGGGCGAGGTGCGCCGGGTGGTGGTCGTCGAGGGCTATACCGACGTGATGGCGTGCCATCTGGCCGGCGTCACCACGGCGGTGGCCACCTGTGGCACGGCGTTCGGCGTCGACCACATCGCGGAGCTGCGCCGCGTGATGGGCGATGTGTCGACGGCCGGCGAGGTGATCTTCACGTTCGACCCGGATGCCGCGGGACAGAAGGCCGCGCTGCGCGCCTTCGCCGAGGCGAAGCGGTTCAACGCGCAGACGTTCGTCGCGCTCGGACCCGACGGGCTCGACCCGTGCGATCTGCGCATCGCGCGCGGCGACGGCGCCGTGCGCACCCTGGTGGAGGGCAAGGTGCCGATGGTGGAGTTCGTGCTCGACCGACGGATCGCCGGCTTCGACCTCGGCAGCGTGGAAGGTCGTGTCGGCGCGTTGCGGGCGGCGGCTCCGGTGGTGGCGCAGCTGCGCGACCCGCTGGTGCAGCCCGAGTACGTGCGGGTGCTGGCGCGCCGGCTGGGCATGGATCCCACCGATGTGCGTCGTGAGGTGGAGCGGGCCCGCCGCGGCGGCGCACAGGATGCCGCCGCGCCGGCGGCGGCCGAGGCGGCGACGCCGGTGGCGGGCATCGCCACGCTGCCGCGGCATCCCGATGTCGCCCTGGAGCGGGACGCGCTGATGGGGGTGCTGCAGTATGGGCATCGCGTCGACGCCGACCTGCTGGCGCGCGCGATGGCGCTGCGGTTCCGTCATCCGGCGCTGGATGCCGTGCGCGCTGCTGTGGCGGAGCAGCTGGCGCAGCCGCCGGACGCGGGCTGGGCCGTGCGCGCCGTCGACGCCACGCGGGAGCCCTTTCGGCAGCTCGCCGCCGAACTGCTCGCGGCGGACTTCCCCGCCCGCGACGAGGAGGGCGCGGTGGCCTCGGCGGCGGGACTGGCCCGCAGGCTGTTGGCGCGCGAACTCGACGCGCAGAAGTCCGAACTGCTGGGAGCGGTGCAGCGGGTGCCCGCCGACTCCGAGGAGGGCCGGGCGGTACGCGTGCGACTGCGCGAGCTCGACGCGCGCCGGCGCGAGCTC
>CAYLMS010000043.1:0-9486 GCA_964384455.1 uncultured Microbacterium sp.
CGACCACCCCGTGCGCAGCCTCACGCTGCAGTCGCCCGTGTCGCCCTACGGCTTCGGCGGCACGCGCAGGGACGGCTCGCGGCTCACCGACGACGACGCCGGATGCGGCGGCGGCGGCGCGAACCCCGACTTCGTGCAGCGCCTGCGCGACGGCGACACCAGCGCCGACGCGCCGACGTCGCCGCGCAGCGTGTTCCGCAGCGGGTACGTGGCGGCCGGCTACGAGTCGGAGCACGAGGACGTGTGGGTCGCCTCGATGCTGACGACCTCCACCGCCGAGGGCGCGTACCCGGGCGACGGCGTCGCGAGCGAGAACTGGCCGGGCTTCGGCGCGGGCGACGTCGGCGTGCTCAACACCATGGCGCCCAAGCACTACGACACCTCGGCCATCGTGCGACTGGCCACGAAGCCGCCCGTGCTGTGGGTGCACGGCACGGCCGATGCGATCGTGTCGGATGCCTCGTTCTTCGATCTGAACCACCTCGGTGCCCTCGGCGTCATCCCGGGCTGGCCCGGAGAGCACGTGGCCCCCGCCCAGCCGATGGTGTCGCAGACGCGCGACGTGCTCGAGGCTTACCGGACGGCCGGCGGTGAGGTCACCGAGCTCGCGCTCGAGGGCGTCGGGCACTCCGCCCACCTGGAGCGCCCGGCCGAGTTCCGACGTGCGCTGCTCGCGCGCATCGGTTATATCGGCGCTACCGCCGCCGCCGCCGCGCCGCCGACGGAGGCCATCATCCTGCGGTCGGCCGACTGAGGCGCGCGCCGAACCTAGACTCGAGGCGTGAGTGCATCCGGCGGCGGCAGGGCGATCGTCGCTGCCCTGCTCGCCAACCTGGGCATCGCGCTGGCCAAGTTCGTAGCGTGGCTGCTGTCGGGCTCGGCGTCGATGCTCGCCGAAGCGATCCACTCCGTGGCCGACAGCGGCAACCAGCTGCTGCTGCTCGTGGGCGGCAAGCGCGCCGCGCGCAGCGCCGACCGGGAGCATCCATTCGGCTACGGCCGCGAGCGCTACGTGTACGCGTTCGTCGTGTCGATCATCCTGTTCTCGGTCGGCGGGGTGTTCTCGCTGTACGAGGGCGTGCAGAAGATCACCCACCCGCACGAGCTCGGCAACCTCGCCGTACCGCTCGCGGTGCTGGTGATCGCCATCGTGCTGGAATCGTTCTCGCTGCGCACCGCGGTGCGCGAGTCGAACCACGTGCGCCCGCACAGCCAGTCATGGGTCGCCTTCATCAGGCACGCCAAGGCCCCCGAGCTGCCCGTCGTGCTGCTGGAGGATGTCGCGGCCCTGGCCGGTCTGCTGTTCGCCCTGTTCGGCGTCGGGGCGGCGGCCATCACCGGCGACCCCGTGTTCGACGCTGTCGGCACCCTGATGATCGGCGTGCTGCTGATCGTGGTCGCGATCACGCTCGGCATCGAGACGAAGAGCCTGCTGGTGGGCGAGGGCGCGGGGGATGCCGACCTCGGCGCCATCATCCGCGCGATCGAGTCAGGCGACGAGGGAGTGCGGCTGATCCACCTGAAGACGCTGTACCTCGGGCCCGACGAACTGCTCGTGGCCGCGAAGCTGGGCTTCGCCGGTGACAAGCCGCTGGCCGTCGTCGCCGGAGACATCGACGCCATCGAGGCGCGGCTGCGCGCGGCCGTGCCGGTGGCCAGGGTCGTCTACCTCGAACCGGATATCTACCGCCCGGTGACCGGCGAGGGACCGTCCACCGATGCCGTCGTGCTGAAATCGGAGGACTGACGTGGAGTACTGCGTCTTCATCGAGCCCCAACAGGGCTTCTCCTACCGCGACCAGCTGGCGTGCGCGCAAGCGGCGGAGCGGCTCGGCTTCGACGGCTTCTTCCGCTCCGATCACTACATGCGGATGGGCCAGGGCGATCCGCTGCCCGGTCCCACGGACGCCTGGACCACCCTGGCCGCGCTCGCCGTGCAGACGAGCACCATCCGGCTCGGCACCCTGGTGTCGTCGGCGACCCACCGGCATCCGGCCGTGCTCGCCATCCAGGTCGCCCAGGTCGACGCGATGTCGAACGGGCGCGTGGAGTTCGGCCTGGGCACCGGCTGGTTCGAGGCGGAGCACCGCGCGCTCGGCATCCCGTTCCCGGCCAAGCGGTTCGACCCGTTCGAGGAGCAGCTGGCGATCGTCACCGGTCTGTGGGAGTCGCCCGGACCGTTCGACTTCGCCGGGGAGCACTACACGCTCGCCGGCGCGCCAGGCCTGCCCAAGCCCGTGCAGCGGCCGCTGCCGCTGATCGTCGGCGGCGGCGGACCGAGCCGCACGCCGGCGCTCGCGGCACGCTTCGCCAGCGAGTTCAACATCGGGTTCGTCGGCGAGGATGTCATCGCGCAGCGCTTCGCGGGCGTGCGGGCCGCGTGCGCCGCGGCCGGCCGCGACCCGCAGACGCTGAAGCTGTCGGTCGCGCTGCCCACCGTGGTCGGTGCGGACGAGCCGGCGATCGCCGCGCGGGCCGCGGCGATCGGCGGCGCCGACCGGCTGCGCCGCGAGGTCGACATCGTCGGCACCGCCGACGAGGTCGTGGTCAAGGTCGAGCGCCTGCGCGCGCTCGGGGCGCAGCGCGTGTACTTCCAGCTGCTCGATGCGCGCGACCTGGCTCAGCTCGACTACCTCGGCGCCGAGGTGCTGCCGCGCCTGCCCCGCTGAGCCCGCCCCGCCCACCGCTGGGCCCGACTCCCCCGCCGACTCAGCGCCGCGCGTCGAAGAACGCCTGCAGCAGCGCCGACGCCTCGTGCTCGCGCACGCCCGCGACCACCTCGGCCCGGTAGGGCAGCCTGCGGTCGCGCACCACGTCGTACACCGACCCGGCGGCGCCGGCCTTGTCGTCCCACGCACCGAACACCAGGCGCGAGATGCGCGCCTGCAGCAGCGCGCCCGCGCACATCAGGCAGGGCTCGAGAGTGACCACGAGGGTGCAGCCGTCGAGGTTCCAGCCGCCGACGGATGCCGCAGCGCGCCGCAGCGCGACCACCTCGGCGTGCGCCGTGGGGTCGTGATCGCGCTCGCGCAGATTGCGACCCTCGCCGATCACCGCGCCTGCGGCGTCCGTCACGAGCGCACCGACGGGCACGTCGCCGTCGCGCACGGCCGCGCGCGCCAGCGCCAGGGCGCGATCCATCAGCTGCTCGTGCGGGAGAGCGGCCGACGGGATCACCCACCCAGCGTAGGCCGAGCCGCTAGCCTGGGCACATGCGCGTGCACGTGGCCGACCACCCGTTGATCACCCATAAGCTCACGGCGCTGCGCGACCGCGACACCCCCTCCCCGGTGTTCCGCCAGCTCACCGAGGAACTGGTGACGCTGCTGGCCTACGAGGCGACGCGCGGAGTGCGGGTCGCGCCGGTGCGGATCGAGACGCCGGTGACGGCGACCACGGGGTTGCGGCTGAGCGAGCCGCGCCCGATCGTGGTGCCCATCCTGCGCGCCGGGCTGGGCATGCTCGAGGGCATGGTGAAGCTGCTGCCCACGGCCGAGGTCGGCTTCCTCGGGATGGTGCGCGACGAGCAGACGCTGCAGCCGTCGACCTACGCGGAGCGACTGCCCGACGATCTCAGCGACCGGCAGTGCTTCGTGCTCGACCCGATGCTGGCGACCGGGGGATCGCTCGGTGCGGCGATGCAGTTCCTGTTCCGCCGGGGTGCGCGCGATGTGACGGCGATCTGTCTGCTCGGCGCTCCCGAGGGGGTCGCGGCGCTGGAGCGCACGGTCGCGGGCCGCGATGTGACGCTGGTGCTGGGCGCGCTCGATGAGCGCCTCAACGAACACGGCTACATCGTGCCGGGGCTCGGCGATGCCGGCGACCGGCTCTACGGCACGGTCTGATCAGTGTGCGTCGCCCGCGATCAGCGGCGTGCTCGGCGGGCGGCGGCCCGACTCCTGCTCCCAGATCTCCAGCTGCTGGGTGAGCGCCTTGGCCAGCTCGAACACCTGCTCCGGGGGGATCCGGATGCGGCTCACCACGCGGGCGGGCACCACGAGGCGCGGCTCGCCGGTGTCGGGGTCGGGCTCGGGGCGCGGCGGCTGCGCGAGCGTGACGAAGTCCATCACGAACACGGTAGGCGTGTGCCACACGTTCGCGAAGTCGGCGTAGTGGCCCGGCATCACCTCGGGCGGCAGGTCGATCTCGAAGTGGCTGGGCAGTTCGTCCGTCATGGCACCTCTCTTCGCGGGTCAGTCTATGACGGCTGCTCCGCCGCTCCGGCGTGCACCAGCCTGGCGAACGCGCTCAGCCTGGCGACGCCCTCCGGCGTGCGGGGCAGGTCGTCGAGCAGCCCCGGCGAGTACACGAGGTACGCCGCGTAGCGCGCCCGCGACACCGCCACGTTCAGGCGGTTCTGCAGCAGCAGGAACTCCAGCCCCCGCGGCGCATCGCGCGCCGACGACGCCGCCAGCGTGACGATCGAGACCACCGCCTCCTGTCCCTGGAACTTGTCGACCGTACCTACCCGCACCTCGCCGAAGCCGGCGTCGGCGAGCGCCTGCTCCACCGTCACCTGCTGCGCGTTGTAGGGGGTGACCACGATGAGGTCGGCCTGCGTGAGCGGGCGGCCGGGATCGGTGCGCACCTCGCCGTCGGTGACGGATGCCGCCGTCCACTCCCGGCCCAGCAGCTCGCGCACGAGCCGCGTCACCGCCTCCGCCTCCTCGGGGGATTCGGTGGCGTTGCCGGTGTGCGCCACCGGCAACGGGTGCACCCCCGGCTGCACGCCGCGCAGCCGCTGGGCCGCCGTGACCGGGTGCGACGCCAGCCGCCCCGCATACGACAGCCGCGACACCGGCTGCGCCACCGCCGGGTGCATGCGCCACGTGCGCGCCAGGAAGTGGCCGAGCTCGTCGGGGATCACCTCGGCGCCGTCGAGCAGCCAGCCCAGCGCCGAGGTGTCGATCGGCTCGGGGTGGGTGCCCTGGCTCACCTGCGGCAGCTGCTGCGGGTCGCCCAGCAGCAGCAGCCGGGTCGCCGAGCGCGATACGGCGATCGTGGCGGCCAGCGAGAACTGCCCGGCCTCGTCGATGACGAGCAGGTCGAGACTGCCCGGCGCCACCCGGCCCGGGTGGCTGAAGTCCCACGAGGTGCCACCCAGCACGAAGCCGTGGGCGGCGTGGTCGGCGGCGAACGCCGCCGCACCCGCCTTGGCGATCGCGGTGTAGCGGGGCGCGGGGCCGGCGGCATCCTTCAGCGCCTTGCCCACCTGCGCGGCCGGCACGCCCGCCTCCACCACGCGGTCGAGCATGTTCTCCACCACGGCGTGCGACTGGGCGACCACTCCGACCTTGAAGGAGTGCTCCTGCACGAGCCGCGCGATCACGTGCGAGCCCACATAGGTCTTGCCGGTGCCCGGCGGGCCCTGCACGGCCGAGTGACTGCGATCGAGCGCGAGGATGCGCCGGGTGATCGCGGCCACATCGTCGGTCGGCGCGGCGGCGTCGGCGGGCCCGGATGCTGCCTCCTCGCGCAGCCGCGGCGGGCGACGGCGCAGGATGTCAGTGGCGGCGTCGGCGGGCCACCGCGGCCACTGCGTCAGCACGTCGTCGGCCCACGCCTCGATGGCGGCTTGCTGATTCGCCGTGCGCGGGGGTGCCGGCGGCATGAGCGCCACGGGCAGCTCGTGCCACGTCTGCCCGTCGACGGCGCGTTCGGCGATGACCGCACCGTCGTCGAGCACCTCGACCACCTCCACCTGGCGGGCCGCGTGGATCAGCCGCGGGGCGGGCTCGACCGGGAACGGCGCGGGCCGCAGGTAGACCGCGTAGACCTCGCCGCCCGCCTTCAGCTGCGTTCCCGGCGCCGGTTCGCCGCGCAGCCGCACGAGCCGGCGCATCGAGCGCGGCCCGGCGTGCCAGTCCTGCTCGACGTGCGAGCGCGCGGCATCCACCACCACGACGTCACGCTGATCGGCCCAGAACGACACCGGCTCGCGCAGCCGCAGGAAGTGCGATGCCCAGAACGTCTTTGCCTCGCGCGGGTGGTAGTCGATCGCCGCAGCGGCCAGCCGCAGGGTCTGCGCGTCGTCGGCAGCGGCATCGGCGGCCAGCCGCTGCAGCGCCTCGGCCCGCGGCGACGGCGCGTAGGGCGTCTCCACGCTCTCGACGTCAGGACTGGGGCTCAGCCCCGCCACCACGGCGCGCTGCACCAGCCAGTCGCGCAGCCGCCTGGTCGACACGCAGTCGTACCGGTTGTAGTCGGCCAGGTCGTCGAGGATCGCCTGCGCCTGGGCATCCCGCCCCTCGTCGACCAGCGCGCGGGACTCCACGTACTTCACGATCGAATCGTCGCCGCGCTGCACGTCGCTGGTGCGCACCTCGGCGCCCATGTACAGCGGCTCCAGCTTCTTGATCGAGTAGGAGCGCGAACCCACCCGCAGCGCGCGGCGCACGATCGGGTAGAGGTCGACGAACACGCCTTCACGCAGCAGCCGGTCGACGTCGGCCTCGCCCACGCCGTGGCGCCTGGCCATCTCGAACAGGTGGGTCGGCTCGTAGGGGGCGTAATGGTAGATGTGCAGGTCGGGATGCTGCTGCCTGCGCAGTCGCACGTAGTCGAGGAATGTCAGCAGGGCCGCCCGTTCCTGCGCGAAGTCGTGCGCCCACAGCGCGGTGTACTGCTCGTGCTGGTCGACCCAGCCGAACAGGTAGTCGATCCCCCACATCGTCGGACCGCCATACAGCGGGTCGCCCTCGAAGTCGAAGAACAGGTCGCCGGCGTCGGGCCGCGGCAGCGCGGCGAGCGCCTGCGGCAGCACCACCTCGTATTCGGGCACGGCAGGCAATGCCAGGTCGGCCAGCGGCTCGTGGTCGGTCGGCACCCCGGCAGGGCTGCGCAGCTGCAGCCGCGCCTGCGTCTGCAGCCCCGCGAACGTGTCGGCGCTCATCCGCGCCGGAGCCGCCAGCGCGGATGCGAGGTGGTCGATCGAGTCGATTCCCGCCTCGCGCAGCCGGCTGCGCTGGGTCGGGCGCATCCCCGCGACGAGCAGCAGGTCTCGCGCGGCCACCACCTCCGCGTCGCAGGTCGCGCAGCGCCCGCATGCGGCGACCCGGAGGTCGCCGCGCTCGTCGCCCCACGCGATCGGCGCTCCGGCCGCCGCCTGCTCGACACGACGGTCGGCGATCAACCGGCGCAGCCGCTGCCGACGCAACCGGAAGACGGGCATCACGTCGTCGACCCGGTGCCGGCTGGTGGTGCCGTCGCCGAGCAGCAGTTCCGCGGTGTCGGCGCGCGGCACGGCCGCCGCGTCGAGCCGGTCGGCGTAGGCGGCCAGCTGCATGAGCGCGGTCACCCGGGCACGTCTGGCGAGCTTCGCGTCCTGCACGATCCACCGGCCGTCGGCGTCGCGCAGCAGAAAGTCGGCGAAGCCGACGAAGTCCTCGCCGGTGAAGGCGGCCTGGTACACCACCCGTGCCGCCGGGTCGGCGAGCGCTGCGGCGGTGGCCGCCAGCGCCGAAGCGAGCCCCGCCGCATCCGATGAGCGCGTCTGCGGCACCTCGCGCACGCCGTCGCCGAACTCGGCGCGGTAGCCCGCGAGCAGACGTGCCTCGTGCGCGTCGCCGAGCCGGCCCGCACGTGCCAACGTGGCATCCTCCGGCTCATCGACCGCCGCCACGCGCCCGAGCCGCGCGTCGATGCCGCGCAGCCACGCGAACTCGCATTCGGCGGCCGCCTTCAGATCGCTCGCGCTCCAGACGATGCGACCCTCGTCAGCGATGTACCGCATGTTCCCCTCCCGCTGCGTCCGAGAGTAGCCGTGCCGTGCGACATCGGCCGCCACGTCGGCCGCCGCAAGCGGTGCCAGACTGGGACAGTGACCGAGACCCTCCCGTTCGCCAGCGCCTACCGGCACGGGTTCGCGCGCATCGCCGCCTGCACGATCGCGGTGCGGATCGCCGACCCGGCCGCGAACGCCGAGTCCGTGCTCGCCGCCGCGCGTGAGTGCGATGCGGATGCCGTTGCGGTGGCCGTGTTCCCCGAACTGTGCCTGAGCGGCTACGCGATCGACGACCTCGTGCTGCAGGACGCGTTGCTCGACGAGGTCGAGCGCTCGCTGGCGCAGTTGGCCGCGGCATCCGCCGAACTGATGCCCCTGCTGCTCGTGGGCGCGCCGCTGCGCCACAGCAGCCGACTGTACAACTGCGCGGTCGCCATCCACCGCGGCAGAGTGCTCGGCGTCGTGCCGAAGTCGGCGGTGCCCACCTACCGCGAGTTCTACGAACGCCGCTGGTACGCGCCGGGGGACGACCGCGACGATGACTCGATCGCCGTCGCGGGGTGGACGGTGCCGTTCGGGCCTGATCTGCTGTTCGCGGCGACCGATGTCGACGCCCTCGTGGTGCATGCGGAGGTGTGCGAGGATCTGTGGCTGCCGGTGCCGCCCTCCGCGGAGGCGGCTCTCGCCGGGGCGACGGTGCTGGCGAACCTCAGCGGCAGCCCCATCACCATCGGCCGCGCCGACGACCGGCGGGCGCTGTGCGCCTCGCAGTCGCTGCGCTGCCTCGCCGCCTACGCCTACGCGGCGGCCGGTGCGGGCGAGTCGACGAACGACGTCTCGTGGGACGGCCAGACGATGATCGCCGAGGCCGGTGCCGTGCTGGCCGAGACCGAGCGCTTCCCCGCCCGCCCCGCCCGCAGCATCGCCGACGTCGACCTCGGCCGGCTGCGGCAGGAGCGGCTGCGGCAGGGCACGTTCGACGACAACCGCCGCACCCACTCCGTGCGCACCGGCCGGATGCGCACGGTGGAGTTCCGACTCGGGCCCCCCGCGCGCGACATCGGGCTGCGCCGGGCAGTGCCGCGCTTCCCGTTCGTGCCCGACGATGATGCCCGCCTCGCGCAGGACTGCTATGAGGCGTTCCACATCCAGGTGTCGGCGCTGGCGCAGCGGCTGCGCGCCATCGGCGCACCCAAGCCGGTGATCGGCGTGTCGGGCGGGCTCGACTCCACGCACGCGCTGCTGGTGGTTGCGCGCGCCATGGACCTGCTCGACCGGCCGCGCAGCGACATCCTCGCCTACACGCTGCCCGGCTACGCCACCACCGAGCACACCCGCCGCAATGCGATCGCACTCGCCGAGGCGGTCGGCGCCACGGTGGCGACCATCGATATCCGGCCGCTGTGCGATCGGCTGCTGGCCGACATCGGGCACCCGTTCGCGGCGGGCGAGCCGGTGCACGATGTCACGTTCGAGAACGTGCAGGCCGGCGCCCGCACCGACCTGCTGTTCCGGCTGGCGAACCGGCACGGCGGCATCGTGATCGGCACGAGCGACCTGTCGGAGCTCGCGCTCGGCTGGGCTACCTACGGGGTGGGCGACCAGATGAGCCACTACGCGGTCAACGCCGGCGTGCCGAAGACGCTCATCCAGCACCTCATCCGCTGGGTGATCGCCGCGGGCGAGGGCGTCGACGATGCGGCGGCCGCCGTGCTGCGCTCGGTGCTCGACACCGAGATCAGCCCCGAGCTCGTGCCGGTCGA